>JAUHXN010000213.1 GCA_030426865.1 bacterium
TTGGATGAAATAGCAATTCGTCAATACACTAATAAAATGAGCAATGTCTAAATATCAATTAATAATAACATTCGTAATTGCAATGCTACTAACAGTAGCAATGATTGGCGGAGCTTGGTGGTATTATCAAGTTGATAATACATTCTTTGGATTAATTGATTTAGAAAAAACTAAAGCTCATTATTATGATGTGGATCCGACTAAAAACTTCGTAATTTCAGGTAATGAGTTAATAGAACTAAAGGGTAATACAGATAGAATGTATACCTTAGAAAAAAACTACAATAGCTTGAAGTCCAAGTATCAAGCCGTAAAAAGCGAATATGATAAGCTAATGAGCAAGACTGCTAAAAATGGTCAAAAAATGGATTCTATAAGTTCACAATTAACCACTTTGGCTAAAAAAGAACAAGTTCTAAAAGATTCGTTAAGGTTGATTGATGACCAGATTCAAACGTTGAAAGAAAATTATGATTTGGCAAAAATAAAAATAAATAAAATGGAAAAAATAGTAAACGGGAATTCTGACTCTCTTAATATGGAGAGATACAAGGAGTTTGCGAAGATTTATAATAATTCCAAATCAGAAGAAGTAGCTCAAATATTAGAAAATATTGATGCAAAAAAATCAGCTTATATATTGAAATTGATGTCAAAGAAAAAAGCTGGCAAGGTAATTGAAAGTTTAAATTCAGAATATGCTGCTAAAGTATTAATAGAAAGCGGCAAATTAAAATAACAGGATTGTTACACCATTAAATAGTGCAAGGACGCACCGAAACAAATGGAAACAAATATAATGCTCCCATTCGCAAATGGGACTGATACAATAATGCCTACCAAAAAGGCAGATAAGTTAACCGAAGAGTCGGCTGAGTTCGGCTTTTTAGATAACTTCCTCAATGTGCTTATCACTAATATGAACCCGGGTGATTTGAGCTTGGATTCGCATACTAGCGATAAACTAACCAAACTTGTTAATAGTGAAATAGAGTCTAATAAGGATCTAAGTGGTATTGATTTGAAGCAATTTATTAATAGCTTGAAATCAGAACTAGCTAATGAAAAACCTCATAAGTTGACTCTAGAAAGTATAAAAGCTACTATAACTAAGCTTATTTCTAAATTTACTGATTTGAAACTTAATCTTAATTCAACTGAAAGTGGACTTGATATTATAAAAGAAAACTTCAATAATGATCAAGAGCTTTCAAATAAGTTGAATAATAAGGATAATGCTAAAGTAGCATACAAGATTCATAAAAATTTAGAAGCAGACAATAGTCAGCTGGCTAGTGATTCTGAAAAGTTATTATTCAATCTGAGAAAATATCTCACAAAAGACGAATACAATACTATTAAGAAAAATATTCAGTCGGGAGCTAATACTCAGGAAAGTAAATTGACTCCTAAAGTTGAAGCTATAAGTAAGTTCTTGACAGAGATGGCTGGAAAAGAGACTGATGCTAAGAGTAAAATCGTGGCTAAAGCAAGTGATATACTTCTATCAAACGAAAATGAAAAAAATAATAGTAGCCAAAAAGTTACTCTCTCAAACTCGGATTCTATAGATGTAAAATTAGCTGACAATATCAAGCTTGTAAATTCACAATCAGTTTCAAATAAGAACATACATAATGTGATTAATGATAATCCACTAAACATCGACAGTGAAGATACTTCCATATTGAATAAAGCAATTGAATCGGAATCAAAATTGTTGTCTACTGATAAACAAGGTACACAAACAGAAATAATAGATACTAAAGTAAACAGTATCTCGGCTAATCTTGATAAGAAACAATCAAATTCTCCTAGTAAGTTAGTGGAACAGAAAGATGTAGCCAACACAGAGAATCAAATCAAATCTGAACAGGGTTTAGGTGATAATAGTAAGAAGGAATCAGGTGAGTTCAGTAAAGAATTTACTCGTGAACAAAATAAAGAAGTAATAAAGCAAAGAATAGTTAAAAGTGACATCTCGGAGCTATTAACTAGGACAAATACAAAGAAAATAGAAGCAACTAAGGCAGAAACTACAACCCGTTCTAACTTTGTAGAAAATGCCATTAAGACAATAAAAATGACTAAAAGCGGTGGTTCGAACGTAGCTAGAATTATGCTCAATCCTCGCTCCCTTGGTGATTTGACTATGAGGATTTCACTCATAGGTAATAATGTAAAAGTCTATATAAAGGCAGATAAATCAGAAGCTGCCGAACATATAGATAGACAACTACCATTACTAAAAGAAAGATTAGTAGAAAATGGGCTAAAGGTAGAGCAAGTGATAATAGAATCTTCGGAATCGGATCACTTAGCTAACTATAGAGACAATCATAACAAAAATGAACAAGAAGAGTTACGTCGCCAATTCGTAAAATCATTCAAGAATATAGCAGCAAAAGAGGAATTTGATATATCGATGAACGACGTAGTATATAATAATAGTAGTCCTGTGATGGGCTACACACAGGCGGGGAGCACAATAAATGTTTGATAACGTAACTACAAATATAGCGACTATGGGAGGTAACTTTGGTCCTACCGCATCATCCGTTTCTAAAAGTGAGGCGCAGGAACAAAAGGATCAGTTTTTAAAACTGCTTACATTTCAACTCAGAGCTCAAAACCCACTTAAACCTTATGACAATCAAGAGTTTGCAACACAGCTGGCGCAATTCTCACAACTCGAGCAACTATCAGATATTAAAGGTGTATTGGAAGAGCAATCAGAAGTAAATATGACTCTATCTAGAGTAATGTCAAATTCAGCATTGCCAGGTATGTTAGGTAAATATGCGAAAGCATATACAACTAACGTTAATTACGATGGTGATCAATCCGTTTCGCTTGGATTTGATATGGATATGGACGCAACTGAGGCGAAAGCGACGATATATGACGACAAAGGAAGAATAGTACGTACAATGGAGCTTTCAGGAAGTAACCTGAGAATCGGAGAACATACTATTCAGTGGGACGGAAAAGACGACAATGGTAATACCCTTGACGAAGGGAATTATTCATTTTTTGTTGACTTTAAGAATGCAAATGGAAGTGAACAGCAAGCATCAACATTTACCTATGGTAAAATAGAAGCTGTGCGGTTCAAAAATAACGGAACTGTACTAATAGTCGATGGATTGGAGATACCAATAGGCGATGTAACAGATATACGTTCCGAATCATAAATCGGTAGGTTTACTATGCCGGAAATAAATGGGGTAAGAGTTCCGTTTATGCCGGTCGGCGGAGCTAATGCTCTAAAACACAGTGGTAAGCTTAATAGTCCCGGCATTTCTCATACGGGAAAATTTGACTCTATACTTCAGGATGAACTACAGAAAGTCAAATTCTCCGGACATGCATTAGAAAGACTAGAGAGCCGTAATATAGAGCTTAATGGAATGCAGCTCGGCAAGTTGAACGACGCTATAAATACAGCCAAGGATAAAGGCAGCAAAGAAGCACTAGTTCTTATGGATGAACAAGCTTTTATAGTTAGCGTGCAGAACAACACTGTTATCACTGTACTAGATAAAAATACGATGGGTAATAATTTCATTGGAAATATAGATTCAGCCGTATTGATTTAATAAACTAGGGTCGGACCCGATTAACTCGGGGAACCCTCGCAAAGCTTGAATGAGAGATAGCTTTGCACATAATAAATAAGAAAGGATTTCTTATAATTTACCATGGAGGGTAATTTTTATGGGTCTATCAAGATCTCTTAGTACTGGAACGAGTTCGCTTAGGGCACATCAGAAAAAATTTGATATCATTGCCAATAACTTAGCGAATGCAAGTACAGTAGGATTCAAAGCAAACAGAGTGACGTTTGCTGACCAATTCAGCCAGACTACAACGTTAGGCCAAAAACCAGATTCTTCTGGTGATACTACTGGTGGTCTTAACCCAGTTCAATTTGGGTTAGGTGTTAAAGTTGGTGCTGTCCAAAGAAATATGGACCAAGGTCTAATAGAAGTAACTGGTCGTGCTTTGGATATGGCAATTAATGGAAATGGATTTTTCATTTACCAAGCAGATGGACAAACTAAGTATTCGAGAGCTGGAGCTGTAGTTCGTGATAGTAATGGCTATCTAGTTGACGCAGGTTCGGGTTCTCACTTACAAGGTTACAATCTTGTTTATGATAATACAGGTAAGCCAGTAAAAGATGGGGAAGGTAATAATATATTAGATAGAAAACTATCTAACTTGCGTGTACAACCAGGCTTCCTATCTACTCCTAGACAAACAACTGAACTATCGCTAAACGGTAACCTTAACGCTCAAATGGAGGTTGGGGAGACTCGATCTACTTCTATCAATGTATTTGATAAAACAGGTGCTCCACGTGAGCTGGCACTAGTGTTTGAGAAAACTGCAACTCCTAATGAATATACTATCACAGGTTCTATAGAAGGAAACGCAGTTACTTTAAGTGATACTGTTGTTACTTTCAATGAAGATGGTAGTATAGATACTCCTACAGAAATATCTATAACTGCAGCAGATTTGAACACTGTACTAGGTGGTGATTTGTTTGATGAAACTACACCTAAAGATGTGACAATATTGTTTGTTGATCCCGATGGGAACTCATTCGGTGGATTAACTCAGTTCTCTTCTCCTAGTAATGCGACTATTCAATCGCAAAATGGATACGAAGCAGGTGAATTGCTAAACATGCAAGTAAGCCCAAGAGGTGAGATAGTTGGTACATTTACTAATGGTCAATCAGAAGTAATAGGACAAGTTGCAATTTCGAAATTTACTAATCCAGAAGGTTTGATCACATCTGGTGGTAACTTCTTCGAAGCTTCACCTAATGCGGGTACTCCGAATATTGGTACTGCTGGGGAAACATTCCCATCTTCTTCAATAGCAGGAAGTGCCTTGGAGCAATCGAATGTTGATTTGACGATAGAGTTTACTGAGATGATTTCTACTCAGCGTGCTTTCGAGGCAGCAAGTAGAACTGTAACAGTAGGCGATCAGATGTTAGCAGAGATTAACCAACTGAAGCGATAATCTAATTAGCTAAGTATTAGATAAAATTTACAAAGCTACTCTTGTTATAAAGAGTAGCTTTTTTTTTGTGGCTTTTTAGAAAGTTTAGACAATCTCAAGTATGTTACTATTCTCGCATAATTTTGTATATTTGTGCTATTATTTAACAATGTAAACATTAGATTATGTGCTTTCATTATGCCTACATAGCGGATAAAGTAAAAACAGGAAATAGGTTCGGGGTGACTAATCCTCCAGAGTTTGAGCCTGTATTCCACGCTAATGCCTTTGCTAACCCAAGTATGCCAGTTATAACTTCGGA
>JAUHXN010000004.1 GCA_030426865.1 bacterium
GCTTATAGCTTTGATGGGACTAATGTCATCATACAAAGTATCTGAAGCTCAGTTTTTCGGTGTTGTACTATCACTTACAGGATATGTAATAGATAGCGATACCAAAGAGCCATTGGCTATGCGTGTAGAAGCTTTCGACAGTAAAGGTAATCGTGTTTATTATGGTCGCACTAAATCGGAAAATGATGGATATTATTTCATAACTGGGCTAAAGCCAGGTGCAGATTACACTGTGAAATTAAGTGATAATGAAAGGTATGCAGATAAAGAGGAAAAGATATCAATGCCAGATGTAAAAAGCTATGAGGAAATCAAAAGAGATTTTCTAGTAGAAGACAAGTTCGAAACAGCACATCCTGGTAAATAGATAATAATTACAATTGATTGAAGAAGAGTAGCTACAATGCTACTCTTTTTTTTATTTTTATTCGGATTTAATAAATACTGATAAATAACTATTTCATGGTTCTCTTGAGCTCTCCTGAAATTTACGTCTTACCTGAGTAAAAGAAAAGTTGAACCCTCGATTCTGAAACTAAATTTGTAAATAATTGTATAATTATTAAGATTGTTTTTAATTTGCGATACTATTCAGAGTTAGGAGGAAAAATGAAAAGAAAACTTTTACTAATTGCATTTCTTATAATTACTAGTACTATCTTGATCTCTTGCATTCGCAAGACAGTGGATATGACGTCTTATACGCACCCTAACTATTTCGGTAAAACTTACAGAAAAGTCTGTATTCTAGTAGAAGGTAGAACTTTGGCCGAACGTAAATTCTATGAAGAGATTTTGGTTAGTTCGTTTCTTGACAATGGAACCGAAGCTATAGAAGGGTCAGTGTTATTCCCCCCAATCGAAGAATGGACTCAAGAATATTACAATACTGTATTGAACAAAAATGGCTATGATGCTTTTTTATTAGTAACTTTGTCTGAGGAAATAATACGTGACGAGCTAATTCCGAGAGTAGTCACAAAAACTCAAACGAAGGTCGATAATGATACAACAAAGAAGAATACTAAAACTACTACATCTGTCTCGACTCACAAGGAAATGGATAGAATACTAGAGATAGAAATGCAGATGCTAATGAAAATAATCGATGTAAAAAATAGTCAAGTATCTTGGCAAGGTGAAAGTGTGAAGTACAAAGATGGAATTGTAGGAAAATACACACTTGGAAATAGAATAAGTTATATGGCTGACGATTTGGTATTAGATTTACAAAACAAAAAACATTTGATGGTATATGAATAGAAACGTTGTTATAATGGCAGGTGGCTCGGGTGAGCGATTTTGGCCATTGAGTAGAAAAAATAAACCGAAACAATTACTTGAGCTGACTTCATCTGGAAAAGTAATGATAGCAGAGGCAATAGATAGAGTTGCCCCAATGATAGATTATAAGAATATCTATATCATAACGGGTGAGCATCTGAAAAAGCCAATAGAAGATGCATTACCTCAGCTCCCAAAAGAAAATATAATTGCAGAACCTGCAAAGAGAAATACAGCACCTTGTCTCGCACTAGCGGCAGGGATTTTAGCTGATAAACACTCTGGTAAAGAACAATCAATTGCTGTTCTTACTGCAGATCAGATCATAGAGCCAGAAGAAAATTTCCGTAATACTATTTCAAAAGCTCTTGATTATGTAGAACAAAACGGTGTTATCTCGACTATTGGTATTGTCCCAGATAGAGCTGAAACAGGTTACGGATATATAGAAACTGGTAATAAGTTGAACGATGATGAAATCGGTATTTATGAAGTGGTTAGCTTCAAAGAAAAGCCAGATGAAACAACTGCAGAGCAATATCTCTCTTCTGGTAAATACCTTTGGAATAGTGGTATGTTCTTCTATAGATTAGATACTTTTATTGAAGAAATGAAGCTAAATGCTCCTGAGATTGGCAACAAAATAGACCAATTAACAGAATCAAATCCCAACATGAGAAACGTATTCGAATCTTTCTCGGGTATCTCGATTGACTATGCCTTAATGGAGAAAACTAAAAAAGCTGTGGTAACGGAGGCCAATTTCCATTGGGATGATCTCGGTGCTTTCGATGCTCTTGATAGAGTGAATGATCAAGATAAAAACGGCAATATAATCAAAGGTGAAGTAGTGGCAATTGATTGCAATAATTCGATAATTATCAACTCTTCCAACAGATTAGCTACGGCTTATGGTCTAAATGAAGCTGTACTTATACAGACAGATGATTCTGTTATGAGTTGCTATAAGAAAGATGCCCAACATGTAAAACAAATAGTCGATGCAATGAAAGCAAAAGGACTAGAGGGATACTTATAATGTCAATACTTTTCAAAAATATCAATTCTTTAGTTACAGTCAATAGCGAAGGTGCTCTCTATAAAGTTGGCGAGCAAATGCAAGATATTGGTGAAATAAAAAATGGAGCTATGATAGTTTCCGACGTTATAGAGTGGATAGGCGAGACTAGTGATTTGGGAGATATTATATCTCACTATAATATAGATCAAGAAATTGATTTGAATGGGAAGACCGTACTACCGGGTTTAGTTGATTCGCATACTCACCTAGTCTTTGGTGGTAATAGAAGTGCAGAATTCGGAATGAGGCTTAGAGGTGCTACTTATGCTGAGATAGCA
Organism: bacterium; assembly: GCA_030426865.1. Classification (GTDB taxonomy): domain Bacteria; phylum Bacteroidota; class Ignavibacteria; order Kapaibacteriales; family UBA2268; genus PGYR01. Next base: position 2,644 of record JAUHXN010000004.1, read on the forward strand.
GAAGCTGGTGGCGGTATACAAACCACTGTCAACGCTACTAGAAAAGCCAGCGTCGAAGAACTAGCTGAAGTAGGTCGTGGTTTAGCTATGTCAGCGGCAAAGTATGGTACTACTTCGATGGAAATAAAATCTGGTTATAGCTTAACAATAGAAGGGGAGATAAAGCAGCTAGAAGCTATTCGTCACCTATCTGAAACACTCCCACTCCGAATCACTCCTACTTTTATGGGGGCACACGATTTTCCGAAGGAACTGAAAGGTGACAGAAACTCTTATATAGACCAAATTGTAAATGAAATGATACCTTATATCTCAGAAAATAAACTAGCTGAGTTCAACGATGTATTCGTTGATAAGGGGTATTATACTACTGATGAAGGAACGAGAGTATTAGAAGCAGGAAAGAAATATGGTTTGATGCCTAAAGCACATTGCGATGAACTTGCGGACGTTGGTGCGGCTACAATGGCTGCAAACTCTGGTGCTATATCAGCCGACCATCTATTATTTGTATCAGACGAGGGTATTGCTAATTTGAAAAATGCAGGTACAGTTGCAGGGTTGCTTCCAGGTACAGCATATTTCATCAAAATGCCTTATGCTCCTGCAAGAAAATTAATTGACTCTGGAGTGATTACCGCTATTGCAACAGATTGTAATCCGGGTTCTTGCTTCACAGAGAATATGCAAACTATTATGTCACTTTCTGTTATTAATATGGGAATGACTGCAGAGGAAGCAATAAGTGCGGCTACTATCAATGGCGCATATTCTGTTCGCAAATCACATGAAGTTGGTAGCTTAGAAATTGGTAAAAAAGCAGATTTTATTATTTGCAATTGTGCTGATTATGTCGATATTTTTTATCATTTTGGTATTAATCACGTTGAGCAAACGTGGATAAATGGAAAACAAATTATTTAGGTCAAATATGAATACTTTCAGAGTACTTTTACTTTTAGTCTTTGCTTTAACTTTAAACGCTAATGCAACTGATTTAGCAAAGCTTATCAATGATGATTATAAAGCTTATGCTGATAGTTTAGAAAATAACATTACATCATTCACATATTTAGATGATGATGGTAGTTACAAAACTTACTTGCTAAGTAGCCAAGAATCAGATAATAATAACCCAATCTTCCAGATAGGTAGTGTTTCTAAGCTATTTACGGCTCATGCTCTTAGTAATCTAGTTGTAAGTGGTGATCTGAAACTGACAACTAAAGTAAAGGAAATATTACCTTTCGTTTCTTTCAAAGATTCGAATATAGCTAATATTACTTTAGTTCAACTTGCTAACCATACTTCTGGTTTACCTAGATTACCTATCAATATCTTCATGGGTGTTACGGATTCATTGCAACCATATCAGAATTACACTGTGGCAATGCTTTATAATTTTCTCGCAAGTTATGAATTAGTCAGAGCACCAGGCAAATCTTATGAATATTCGAACTTGGGTTATGGATTATTAGGAAATATACTTGATACATATCTGAAAAAAAATAAGAATACAACTCTTGAGAAATACATTGACAAAGAAATATTTGACAAAGCTGGAATGAAAGACACTGGTCTAGAACTTTCAGCTAAACAACAAATGAGAGAAGTGCAACCATATATTGAGAATACTCCTACTCCTGCTTGGGAGTTCGATGTTATCAAATGGGCCGGTGCTTACTATAGCACTACTTCAGACTTGGCAAAATATATGAATCAGTTCGTAACTGATACTCCTACTTTTGATAAGAAAGTTTTAGAATTGTCTAGAACTATTACATTCGAGGCAAATCCAAATATGCGAATGAGTCTGGGGTGGCATATCACACCACTTGGTGATAACACTGTCTATTGGCACAATGGTAACACCTATGGTAATGCTGCATTTATTGGTTTTACTTCTTCTGGTAAATTTGTTGCTGTACTTTCCAATAGTAATAGAATATTAGACAGTTTTGCAGTCGATGTACTTAGCAATATGAAATAAGATTTTATTCAAATATTTACACTTTAAAAAATCTACTTTCGGTAAACGAAGCGTAGATTTTTTTGTATCTATACATTAGTATTATAATAATTATCAATTATATACTACTAATATTAAAGAAATAATCATTATTTTGTGACAAACAAGGAACATAACTGTTAATGTAATAAGAGCAATGGGCAAAAATTATAAAGACATATCGGATGCAGAGCTCTACTATATGCTGAAAGGTTCAAAATCAGAATCTAAGAAGGCATTTGACGAGCTGTATAGGAGACATTCTACGAATGTTTATACCTATTGCCGTAAAGTTTTGAATAATGACCCAATGGCTGAGGATATATTCCAAGAGACATTTACACGCTTTTATGAGAGTGCGAAACAAGATAGAGAAATGACAAATGTGTCAGGATATCTGATTAAAATTGCCCGTAATCTTTGCCTCAATGAAAAAGCTAAAAAATATAATGACAAAGTCTCATTGGATGATTTGCAATTGCCGCATTATGATGTTAGCTATGGTAATAAGCAATTAAATGAATTACTTCAAACGGCACTCGATGCTTTGCCCAAAAAGTACCGTGAAGTGATAGTATTGCGAGAATACCTAGATATGTCGTACAAAGAGATAGCTGAAGCCGTAGGTACAACCATGCCTGTTGTACGAATTAGAATATACAGAGCTAAAGGTAAAATTAGAGAACTTTTAGCACCTTATTTTGAAGAAATGAAAGATTATAATTAGATGAATATGGAAAATACTAATATGACAACTTCCGAAAAACTACACCTACTCCTAGATGGAGAACTAGAAGGTATAGATACAGCTGAAGTTTTAAATGAAGTTTCTAATAGCCCTGAGCTAACTCAAGAATTTGTAGATCTTGTGAAAATGAAACAAATGATGAGTGGCGCTTCTGAAGCTCCACCTGAACATCTTCGTAGAACTGTTATGGCGGGGATTGGTCTTGGTGGAAGTGGACTTTGGTACTACTTACAAAATAGTGGAATGGTCGCTGCTTCGGCTGCATTCATTTCAAGCAAAGTCGGAGCTGCTATAATAGCTGGAATGGTTGGTGTATTCGCTACATTTATGGTTATGGATAATAACGATAAACCTTCTGTCAATGAGTCTGCATTACCGACTAAGCCTAACACACAATTCAATGAGCTGGCTAGTGCTATGCCAATAGAGATGGAAGTTCCAGTTGTATCTTCTATTTCTAAAAATTCTAGTAGTTTCAGAACAAACTCTTATCAAAATTCGAGTAATTATGCTACGAATAGTGGTTCTACAATTTCAACTGATAGTCAAATAGTGGTTGATGGTGTTAATGATTCTGAAAATTTATTTAGCAATAATAATTACTATAAAGTCAGTAAAAGCGACAGAGAGCTAAATACAGAACAAAGTCTAGAAATACTATCAGTTAAAAATGAAAATATAACTATGAACCAGGAGTTATTACCAATTGTCAATGATGATAGACCTAGTGGATTTATAGTTAACCCGACTAATAGGATCATAACTCCAGAATCCGATCAACAAATGTTGTTCAGTTTACAAGGTAGAGGAATAACTAATAATTCATTACAAACGGCTGATCTATCAACTACTGAAGCGCCGGCAATAAATGACATTGGTATTGCGCTTATGTATTCAGTTAGTGATGAATTTGAGATTGGTTTAGAATTTGGTCAAGAATTCTTCGTTAAAAAAATCAAATCTAATACTTTTAGTAATGAAGAGACTATGCTAGAAAATCAACTCTCTTTTTGGGGTGGTGTCAGAGCTACTTATAAGTTCAATGAATTGCAGATAATGGACGGATTCAGACCAATGACTTCAGTTCTATTAGGTGGAACAAACCGAGGTTGGGTAACTAAAGCTTCAGCTGGATTAGTATATGATATATCCAACAAACTAGCTGTATTTGGTGGTCCTGAGTGGACTTCTGGTTTCTACCAATTCGATTCACAACTATTATCAACCCACAAATGGGGTTTTCAATACGGCTTAGCTCTTAAGTTCTAAGCGCTACAATAAGATCGTAAATTAGCCTATTCCCTTTTAATGGTCAAGCAAGAGCTTGAAATATTAAGAGGGAATTTAGTTTATACATACAAGTTCCATCTAAAACCTTTATACAGATACTTCACTTTCAATTACTTTACTTTGGTGTTAACCAAAAGAATACAACCGATTTTCCATCCAAGAAATTATCTTGTATAAGATTAAGCAATTGCTGTTAAATTTTTGAGCTTTTTGTGTTACACAGAGCAAAAAAAAAGAGCTACCCTATAAAGGATAGCTCTCATCGAACAACTTTAGTACAAGTTTATTCTTTTTCTTTTGCCTTATCTTTGCAGCAGTTATCTTCTGAGCCACATTCCTTAGAAGCGACTTTCTTATTAGTTGTGCTACATTCTTTATCGCCAACTTTTCCTTTAGTTGAACACTCCTTGTCTGAAGTAGAACATTTTTTAGCAGAAACTTCAGCAACATCATAACCTAATTTTGATACTTTAGTTTTCAAATCTGCTGCTGTAATAACTTCTGGATCATAGTCAAAGCTTACAGTTTTTGTTTCTACGTCAACACTAGTAGTGTTTATACCATCTACATCTTTCATTTTAGATTCTATCTTGTTTTTACATCCATCACAAGTGATTGATGCAGTAAAAGATGTTTTTGCTGATTTTGCTTCTGTTTGATTTGGAAGCAAAAAGAATACAGTTAAAGCGATTGCAGTTAGAATAAACGGCACTAATACTTTCTTCATACTTATCTCCTAATTTAGTTAATTATAATTTTTTACAACTTAATACTTTTCTTTCAATATTTCAATAGCTTTTTTTATCTTAGGGTCATCTGGATAATTATCCCTATTCCTAATAGTTATATCGGGTAAGATTGATTTATATTTTATCATATTGTTATTTCCAAAGGACATAGGGTACAAATCAAATGATATATTGTACATTGCAGGTAGTTTTACCTCTTGAATCATATCATAAGAACCAGCTGTTGGCTCCCCAATAATTTTACCTATTCCATAGTGTTTTACTATCTGTAAAATAGTCTCTGATTTCCCTACACTTGTTTCGTTTGTAAGAAATACAATGTTTCTTGTTAAGTTAGCTTGCTTGGCCTTAACATATCCGTTAATATCTCTCCGAAACGGTTTTTCGCATGGGTTGATATAAGAGTTTAACCCCCATTTGAACGACGGTACACTCTCGTCTATGAAAAACCCGAGGAAGTGTTCAGATAACAAGGCATCACCTCGCAAATCTATTATTATTCCTTTTGCTTTGGCAAAATTTCCCATTAGCTCACTCATCTCAAAATCGTTCAATCTAGTCCCATCTATATAAATGGTATTAGAATCTATCCATTCTAAAGTATAAGGACGAGTTATAACAACTTCTCTATTAGTTAGGTTCCTAGAGATTGGTACTATTACTTCTTCACCATCTCGAAGAACTTTTATATTTTCCTCTGATTTAAAATCTCCGGCGGCTAATTTGTAAAACGCTTTTTTATGTTTCCAAATCTCATTAGTACCTGGATATTTTTCAGACTCCTTTTTAAGATAATCTTCAACATCAACTTCACTTATTGAAATTATCTTATCTCCTTTTTCTATTTGACTATCAAATGAACTAACTACAATACTTTCACCATTTTCAAAATCTACTATAAAAGGTAATGTATAGTCTTTTGACTGAGTTGTTAACCATGCCTCAGAGCGAATGTTATTGGTCACCTTCATTATGTTGTTCAATTCTAATTCAAATTCTTCTGGGCTTTTTGTGGAAGTAATATTAGAAATATTATCTAAAAATATATTGTCCCACTGTTCTTCAGAGAAGTTAACATTTGAGTAATAACGTAAATAGTTCCAAACTTCCGTGAATACAGCAACTTTTGTAATAAGGTCATTCGGATTCATTGTTATCCGCTCTTCTGGTGTTATCTCATTATTTGGTAAGGTTGAGTTCCCATCGTCATATACTGTTAGGGGTAAAGCTAACCACATTTTTTCACTTAGTTTCCGAATACATAATTCTTCTAGTTTTGGCAAAGGGATATACAGTGATTCATCTGTTGATACTAATAGTGAGTTTCCGTCTAAAGCTTCATTACTATTGTCAACTGTGAATTTATAACCAGACTTAAGTATCGACTCTGGAATTCTCCAATATTCAATATTGTTAGTCTGCCAATTCAATTCAAATGAATTATTCTTTGGGTTATATTCTAAATCCTTACCTTTTCCTTTAGCTGTCATTTTTATATTATCAAACCAAGCTCTTCCTTCACCAAAGAAAACTACACCAGTTCTTATCTGCTGAGCATCTTTTGGTATATCTATTTCCAAACTATATTCTTTCCACTGATCTGAAGTAATTATCTCAGGAATTTTAATATTCATTGGCTCTTTTGAAGGATCAGCGAAATCTACTCTAAACCATAATTCTGCATGCGCATCATTACCATAAGGCTTGACCTTAGACATAGCAGAGTATTTGATCTTTTTCCCTGCTAATTTTTTAGCACCAATTATTTGATATGTTGCTGCTTCTCGAGGCATTCTCGAATCATATATATTTAATCTTTTCGTACCTATATTCAAATCCCCTTTTCTATGGTATATATTATTAGTGATTTTAGCTACAGCTACTCTGTCCAAGGCATTTTCAGGTTTTTCAATTTTGTGATTATTTGCTTTCGATTGGCTTTCATATAATTCTGCAGTTGGAGCAATCCTCTTAATTCTTCTTCTTATAGTTTCGTAAGGGGTGTTATTATCAAAAAGTTCTTTTATACTATGATAAAGATAAGTTTCAGATTTTAATTCTTCAATCTCATCTGAAGGATGAAAGAATTTAGTATCTCCATAAGCTTTCGCAAAGTATAGATAGTTTTTCGCCATATCTAAGCTAATTGATTGTGGCTCAACAATATTCTCAACTTCACCTAGTATTTCTATTGAAATACCATCTATCCAAGCTCTACCACTGCCTTGTAAAAAAAGACCAATGTTGATGGTATAAGCTTCATCAGTTACCGTATGCTCAACAAAGTATTTCTCCCAAGTATTGAATACTATTGGGTCTTCTTCGTTAGTATTAATGAAAGGATATTGATTTTGGAAAGTTCGCTCTGATATGTAAAATCCAGCATGACCTTTTCCCTCTATTTCTGCTCTGATATAAGCCGAAAATCTTAACTTTTTTCCTATATATTGGCTAGCATCAAAACTTTGAACAGCTGTTCCACTGACGTTCTCTGTTCCAGTCGAATCTAACTGTCTAGAAATACTCATACAGTATTTGCCATCATAAGGTTTGCTGTTGGTCGCTTCCGCATAATATCCTTTTTCTTTAGCTTCCTTTGGTAAAGTCCATCTAGCAGGCATAGCCCCAACTACTGAATTCTCGAAGCTTAGGTTATAAGGTTGATACGCAGGGGTTGCTTCAAATTGCGAAAAAGTAACAGAACAAAATGATAAAAAGAGTAATAAATATTTCATGTTTTTTAGAATTTGTATTTTATATAACTATAAAGACACCTGAACACGTAAAACGTCTCAAAAGATTGAAAGTTTACGCAAATTAAGGATTATTTAGGAACTAACTAGTTATTTCATATTTGGCATTTCTTAGATTCTTTATGATATAAGGTAGATTTAGTTGACAATATCATAGATGAAAAAGATAAATTATAACTTAAAATGATTGAATGGTTCAGTAATGAATCCTTTCAGAAATAAAATAAATTCCATATTTGTTCATTAAAACTCATATATTAGAGTAAAACAATTCAAGATTTATGATAAATAGGTTAAAAGAATTTCTAGAAGACCCTAAAGGTACTTTTAAAAGAGCTTATAGGTGGTTAGAACTTTTCGAAGAGCGCTTAGATAGACATCAGACTTTTATGATGGCTTCTGGGATTGCTTTCAATATATTACTCTATCTTTTACCTGTTTTTCTAATATTAGTGCTTATTATCAGAGTGTTTTGGGGCTCAGAAGGAATAATTGAGCAGTTTAGTGGGCTGTTGTTTGATTTTCTTCCTCCTACGCAAGAAACCTATTCCTTACTCGAATCAGTCTCTAAAGAAGTTGAATTATTAGTCCAATACTCCTCCGTATTTGGTATTATTGGTGGACTTACGCTACTTTGGTTATCATCTCTACTTATTAGTGCCTTTAGGAGTGCATTAAATGAGATATATAGTATTAAAAGTCGTCATATTTTTATTCTTTATAGATTCAAAGATATGTTGCTTACTCTTGTTCTTACAGTGCTAATACTTATTTATTCTTATGCAGTGCCTATAGTTACCTATTCAATAGATTCTATAACTTATCTATTACCCGAAGTATTCACAGGTTTTCTAACTAGCGTATTACTTACCTTGTTCTCATTATTAACTTCATTTCTATTGATATACTTTATATATCGATGGGTTCCAAATCAAAGAATACCTAGGAAACCGCGTGTATTTGCGACTACTCTCACTGTTTTTATGATTGAGATATCTAGATATGTATTTGCTTGGTATATCTCTTCTGTAACAGACTACGGTAAATTTTATGGAGCTTATGCTGTTATCGTATCTATAGCTGTATGGGTCTATTATTCATCACTTATTATACTCCTAAGTGCCGAACTAGGTAAATACGTTTATGACAATAAATTTGATAGAGAGCATCAAACGGAAGAGTCGTTCGAAGATAATCTAACCCCTTAGAATTTTAAGTACTTTTGCCATACTAAAAACAATTCCCATGTCGCATTAATATCACGCAAACAATAGTCCGAAATAGTTGCTATATCCCCTTTCTTATATAATTCAGATACCATAGAACCATCTACACCTTCGCTTTTAGGAGATGTAATACCAAAAGCACGTGTATAAAAATCAAAATTGAATCTTTTAGATGCAGAATAAGGTGCTGGATTGTAAAAACTGAGTTCATCTATCAAATCGGTATGACCTGGATAATTCCATTTTGTTCCATTCATCAAATTTCGTGATGGACGAATCTTGAGCAATGCACTTCTCAACATGAGGAAAGGAACATCGAAACTACGCCCATTAAATGATATTAGAGTTGCTCCATTGTACTTAGTGACAACTTTCCAAAACGCTTCTAATAAACCCCTTTCTGAATATAGTAAACATTGCTTACCGCTTGGTAAAGTTAACTCAGCACCTTCTTCTCCGTTATAATCCGGTAGAGTAGAAAAGGCGGCTTCATTCTTTATTTCGTATTCCCCATTAACTCCTTCCATTAACTGCAACCCAATACAAACAACCTGGGCTGTGAATGGGTATAAACCTAACATAAACTTCTTTTGTTCTATTTCTTCATCGGATACTGCCCCACGAATTAGGTATTCTTGTTGTGATTCGGAAAAAGATTCAAAATCCATTGATGCAGTTTCTATATCAAATACTATATATCTTTCCATTGCTGTTTTCTGTTGGTTATTAGATTCTATATTTGTCAATATAACTAATTAATTATTAATAGTTATTAGGGCGTTCTTTTTTAAAATGTATTAAGTGTTAATAACTACAGAAAAACAACACTCTGAAACAAAAAAAAATATTTACTATATAACATTATCCTTCTATTTTTCGGCAATTATACCAATATTTTGTAATTTTATAATTATTCTAATTAACAAAATTGAAAATTAATCATAGGATTGGATATAATGGATTTGAAAATCGCTTCCCTTGCCGAATTAGGTAAAGATAAAATTGAAAAACTTCCCTTCTCTATTAGAATACTATTAGAGAACGTACTTAGAAATAAAGATAACTTTGCGATTACGCAAGAACACGTAGATACTTTGCTTAATTGGGATCCCGCTGGTACTGATAAAGAAGTACCTTTCAAACCAGCTAGAGTATTGATGCAAGATTTCACTGGTGTACCAGCCGTTGTCGATATTGCTTCTATACGTTCAGAAGCTATCCGAAAAGGTAAAGATGGTTCGAAAATCAATCCACTTATTCCTGTTGATTTGGTCATTGACCACTCTGTACAAGTAGATTTCTTCGGTACAGATTACTCATTGAAACGTAACGTTGATATGGAATATGAAAGAAATTTAGAAAGATACCAATTCTTGAAATGGGCGCAGAAAACATTCCAAAATTTCACAGTAGTGCCTCCGGGTATGGGTATTTGTCATCAAGTAAATTTGGAATACCTAGCAACTGGTATAGTTGAACGTGATGGTTGGGCATTCCCAGATACACTTGTAGGAACTGACTCACATACTCCTATGGTTAACGGTATTGGTGTAGTTGGTTGGGGTGTTGGTGGTATAGAAGCAGAAGCTGCTATATTAGGTCAACCATTATTCTTTACTTGTCCTCAAGTAATTGGATTGAAACTATCTGGTAAACTACCGGAAGGTATAACTGCTACAGATATGGTATTAGAAATCACTCAATTACTTCGTAAATATGGTGTGGTTGGTAAATTTGTAGAAGTGTTCGGTAGTGGTCTTGATAACCTTAGCGTAACTGATAGAGCAACTATTTCTAATATGTCTCCTGAGTTCGGATGTACTGTAACTTATTTCCCAATTGATGCTCAAACTATTGATTATATGCAAAGAACTAATCGTTCTGATGAGCAAATCAAATTAGTTGAAGAATACACAAAATCTAATATGCTTTGGAGAGATAACGAAGATAAAATAGTTTACTCTGATGTACTAGAGTTGAATCTTGATAATTTGAAACCAAACGTAGCCGGACCAAAGAGACCACAAGATAAAATATTGGTAGAAGAATTAGGGACTAAGTTCCACGATTTATTAGATTCTGGATACAGTAGAAAATATGTTCCATTGAAATTGAGAAAAGAAAATGCTTGGTTAACTGAAGGTGGCTCTGGTACAGAGTTTACTTATGGTGAAAACACCGATCATGATGGAAATGTTGCCGTTGAAGCTGAAACTATTAAAACTGTAAGAATAAAACTTAAGAATGAAGAATATGTACTTAGTGATGGTGCAATAGCTATTGCTGCTATTACTAGCTGTACTAACACATCTAACCCTAATGTTATGTTAGGTGCTGGATTAGTGGCAAGAAAAGCTATAGAACGTGGTTTACAGGTTAAACCTTGGGTGAAAACAAGTTTAGCACCTGGTTCTAAAGTTGTAACTGAATATTTACAACGTTCAGGTCTATTAGAAGATTTGGAAGCATTGAAATTCCATCTAGTTGGATACGGATGTACATCTTGTATTGGTAATAGTGGACCACTACCACCACATATCGATAGTGCTGCTGACAAAGCAAATCTAATATTAACTTCTGTTGTATCTGGTAATAGAAATTTCGAAGCTAGAATTCACCCTAAAGTAAAGATGAATTTCCTTGCGTCTCCTATGTTAGTTGTTGCTTATGCCTTAGTAGGTAGAGTTGATATTAATATATTGGAAGACCCGTTGGGCTATGATCCTAATGGAGAGGCAGTATATCTAAAAGATATATGGCCAACTCAGAAAGAAATAAATGAAGCACTTGCTGCTTCACTATCAAAAGAAGATTTTGAAAAAACTTATAGTGTAATTTTCGACGGTGAAGAAGATTGGCAGAAATTAAATGCTCCTACTGGAGAGAACTACGCTTGGGGAGACGATTCGACTTATATCAAAGAAGCCCCGTTCTTCCAGAATATTTCAGAAGATGTACCTGAACCACAAGACATAAACAATGCTAATGTATTGTTGAAACTTGGGGACTCTGTAACTACTGACCACATTTCTCCTGCTGGTTCTTTTGCTCCAACATCTCCTGCTGGTAAATACCTGCAAGAAAATGGTGTAGAAAAAGCAATGTTCAACTCTTATGGTTCACGTCGTGGTAATCACGAAGTTATGATGAGAGGTACTTTTGCTAATGTTCGAATTAAAAACGAGCTTTCTGAAAAAGAAGGTGGTTACACTACTTATCTTCCTACAAACGAGCCAATGTCAGTATATGACGCAGCTATGAAGTATGTTGAAAATGATATTCCTTTGGTTATAATAGGTGGCAAAGAGTACGGTAGTGGATCATCTCGTGATTGGGCTGCTAAAGGTACTGCTCTATTAGGTGTAAAAGCTGTTATAGTAGAGAGTTTCGAGCGTATCCACAGAAGTAATCTAGTAGGTATGGGAGTTCTTCCATTAGAAATGTTGGGTACTACTCCTGAACAATTGGGATTAAATGGTACAGAGACTTACACTATCAATGGTATAAGCGAGGGATTGACTCCTGCTAAAACTCTTAAAGTTGATTTCGAAAGAAAGAATGGTGAGAAAGGTAGTTTTGACGTTCTTTGTAGATTGGACTCACAAATCGAAATCGAGTATTACAAAAATGGTGGTATTCTTCATTATGTGTTGCGTGAATTTTTGAAAAAGTAAATAGTGAAGAAAAGATAAAATTTGAAAGCCATTTTCTTAATTGAGAATGGCTTTTTTTTTGTTCAAAATGATTAGTATATTGTATTCAGATTTACAAAATTAACAGGGAGAATATAGCAATGGACGAAATAAATAACTTATCTTATGAGCAACAATCAATATCTCCAGATTTGATATTAGATGATGTTGCTATTGATTATTTGAAGGAATCTGCTAAATGGACAAAGATAATTTCGATCATTGGATTCGTTTTAATAGGCCTATTGGTTATAGGTGGACTTTTTGCAAGTTCGTTTATGTCTTCTTTACCTGGTGAACAATTTGCTTATCTTCCGAAAGGAATTGGGTTCTTATACGGAGCTATGTATATAGTGATTGGGGTAATTTATATTTTCCCAACTTTATATTTATTCAATTATTCCAAAAACTTGAAATCTGCAATTGCAACAAATAACAGTGAAGAACTAAGTAAAGCTTTTGGCAATCTTAAATCATTGTTCAAATTTATTGGTATATTCTCTTTAATAATAATTGGTATCTATGTTCTGGGATTCCTTTTTGCCTTTTTTCTTTATCTAGCAATGGTTTAGGGTTGCAGATTCTGTAAAATAATAATGTAGTTTATTCCATTTCTTTTGAAGCACTCAAAAAAGGGCTATACATCATTATAGCATGGTTCTCGACAAGTAGTCGTTCAGTTTCATTTCCATTGATATGTGTCTCAATTTGGACTATTTGATTGTGCCTAGAATATCCACCCCAATCTTGTTGCTTCATCAGATGATTTCTTTCTTCAATCCTATAAGATGCATTAATTTCTGAAGAAGAATAGAGTTCTCCATGCAAGTGAGTTTCGTCTATCCAAAGTCTTAACTGGAATCTATTATTTGTTCTATTCAGTACTTGTAAATCAATATGATTATATGAAAGTGTTGCGCCTGCTCCGAAAGGTACTTTTCTATTCACATCTGGGAATACATCAAATCCATGTCTGTATCTTTCAGTAATTATTAACGGACTATGTGCGAATATCCAAAATAACAAATTACCTAACTGACACAGTCCTCCTCCTATACCTTTTCCTATTTGACCATTATTTAAAACGAGACCTTCTAGGTACCCTTTTTTTGCAGTAGGTCTTCCAACAAGTTTCCAAATGGAAAATGTTTCGTTAGGTTCGATTACTACATAGTTAAGGAGTGAAATTGCAATCTTTAGGTTGGTTCTTTTGTTTTCTTGTAGGTACATATCGACATCTTTAAGGGGTCTAAGAATCATCGATGTATGAGAAAACACAATATTGTCAAACTGAATATTGGGCTTCAATTTAGAGTAGCTTTTAGAGCCAAAGAGCCAATTTAGTTTCCTACGTATTATGTAATATTCTTTACCTAGGATTACCCGAAATTTTGAGCGAAATACTGGTTTCTTTATACCTGTCATATTTAACCTAGAAACTAATACTATCTCTTTTGCAATACCAAAATGGGTCACAACCACTTATTTCACAACCACCCGATTTGAAAGTCCTTAAATCTTCTTTCTGATTCTTGTCATTTCTTTTCTCGTATTCTTCTTTTGTAATAACAAGGTAACCATATTCAATTGGAATTACTTTATCTATCTTCTTGCATACTGGGCATATTGAGTCTGCTTTACTATATTGGCAATAAGAATCATAATTTATTATTAAATCTGTTATTTTATCGTCTGATACATAAATTTCTGTTAATGTGGAATCATCAAACCAATTGAATCTTATATTCAAATCGTTTAGACCAGGTTCTACATTTTGGATTTCAAAATTACCACTAGAGTCAGTATAGACACTTTTTGTTGAATTGTTTGTCCTTATAGTTGCATTAACAACAGGGGATTCAGTATTTACATCGAATACTTTACCTTTTATTGAACCAGATGACAATTCCTTTGTACTTAAGATTAATAAAAGAAATAAAGAAAAAACTAATTTAGTTTTTATGTAATTAGTGAATTTCATAGTTCATTCCAGGGACTTTCTTTTTCTATAGATTGCTAAAATAAAGATTAATCCAATTAATATTAGTAAAAGTGGCCATAAATTAATCAAGACTAGTACAAACATAATAAGACCACCCCAACCGTTAGAAAAGGCTTCTTTTAAATCAGCACCAAATCCAGTTTCGGACTCTAAACTGTTGTAGAATCTAATATTCAAAGTAGAAAATCCGACTTGATTTTTGAGATAGTTTAGCCTTCCTTCAATCGATTCTATTTCCAATCTAAGGCTACCAATTTCCTTTTCTATTTCTAATATTTCTGAGATTTTCTGCGCCTTTTTCAGTAACTCTATATATCTATTTTCTAATTCTTTTTTAGTCTTTAACCTTGCTTGAACATCAAGAAAATCTTCGGTTACATCTCTAACATCAATATCTTTTTTGTCGAAGTCTTTGACACCTTTTGTTGATTCATTCAAAAAATTATCAAAGTTATCAGATGGTACTCTAACTACAATATTTATACTATTCTCTGTATCATATTTATATAACTTCTCTGAAGATATGTACCCATTATATTTATTTACCGCAACTAATATTGCATGTTTCGTTTTACCTAAGTCATCGGTTCTAAACTCAATATCTCCTTTCTTAATGAGTTTACGTTCAACCTTACTCATTTCAACAGGACTATTATTATCATTTCCTGATTCATCACTTACATTATACTTAGCAGTTGAGACTTCTGATATTGTATCGTTAAAACCTTCACCTCCATCACAGCTTATAAATGCAAAGATTAATAATAATATCAAATAATTATTTAGATTCTTCATAATGGTTTCTGGGGTTAATAATTACTTTCTTATTTAATAGACGCTTTGAAAGATGTTGAAGTTACTAATAGTTAGAAAAAACTTAGATTCTGATGGTTGCTGAGTGGAATAGACATGGCTCAGTACGGGTCATCGAAGTACAGACAAAGTCGAGATTAATAATAAACACCCCGTCCTGCTCCGCAGGCCACCCCTCTTAAAAAGAGGGGAATTCCTTGCTAAACACCTCATCTACTCAGAATACCTAAGTTCTTCGGGATAGAAGATACGATCGAGTAAGCTGAAGCTTAAACCTATGTAATAACCATCGAAGCTAGTGGCGTCACCTAGAAAGTCTAGAGTCTCACTACCAATTCCACCGAGGGTGTTTCCTGAAATATATCCTCCAACTATACCAACGTTGAATCTGTCGGAAAACCTTAATCGGAGTTTAGCACCTAGATTAAAATAACTTGAAGGATAATAACCATATTCTATGAATGGATCTATACTTAGCTCATCTTTGAGTAGTTGGTGCCAATAGCCAACTCGCAATGGTAGCACACCAATACCGTTTCCGTTTGCACCCATCATGTAAAGTGATATTAGTGAGGTACCAGCGTATAAGTTGTAATTACCGTTTATAGGGATCGCGATATCTGCATTTGCCAACCTCATGAAGTAACCTTTGATTATAGAAGTCGATGAGTCGCTTACATCGCCTAATGCAGAATATTCTGAATTAGTATTTACAAATGTAATATCAGCAAGTCCAACTTTCCAAGAGGAATGCTCATGATCTTTCCATTCGGTGTATAGCTCTGGTACTACATTTACAAAATCAAGAACAGAGACACTTAATCCCGCATAAGGTATTGTATTAAAAACACCTTCATCAGCAAAATCATTTCCAGCTATTAATACTGAGGATTTTGAATTATATCCTGCTGCTAACCCAACATAAGCTCTTAAATTAACACCACCAATAGATCCAACGTCTATTGAACCTGAGATATTACCATATTGTGAAGGGAAAAAGCCGATACCTACAGCTATTGTAGCTGATACATAAGGAATATCATCTCTGAAATAATATCTCTTTCTTATGTATGGAGTTACAAACCCTAATAATCCATTTTCAATTCTTGCATCGGGTATTATCGCTTCTACCCCATGGAATCCCCAAGTCCAATTCTCAGCATCTCTGAACCATCGAAGTCTATTCTCATATATTCCTAACCTGTAGATTCCTCCGCTTAATATACTTCCACCATCTGCACCTCGTGCACTCTCATCTAGTAAAGCAGGGTCAGGAAAAATACCGAATAAACCAGAGTTTAGTGAAAAGTCAGTACTTCCTCCTATTAGACCCATTCCCTCGAATAGCCCTAATCGGATAAAGTCAGGATAATATCTGTTTACTGTACTATCTCTCTGAGTTATTTCTCTATCTCTTATTATTTCTTTTGTAGATGGGTGTACTACACCTCTATCTACGTTACCTGGCGCATTTTTGATAAAGTGCTTTACAGTAGTATCTTTATCAGTAATAGTGTATAGGTCTTCTTCTTCTCTTGTGGTCATTATAGTACAAGATTGGAGTAAAGAGAAAAGTAATATTATAACTAGTATTATTTTATTCATAGACTACTCGATTTCTATATTCAATGTTATTACGTTATCTAATTTCGCTTCTAGTTTGTCGCCACTTACCACTTGCCCTACACCTTGAGGAGTCCCGGTGAATATACAATCACCTTTTCGTAATCTAAATACGTGCGAGATATAAGAAATTAGTTGAGGTACTGATCTCTGCATATCTGAAGTGTTGCCAGATTGGACTATCTTCCCATTTACATTCAATTCGATATAACAATTATTTATATCAGCAATAGAGTCAATTGTGACTATATTAGACACAGGTGCAGATGAATAGAAGCTTTTAGCAGTTGCCCAAGGTAATCCACTTGCTTTTGCTTTGGCTTGTACATCACGTAATGTGAAGTCAATTCCTACACCATAACCTGAAACATATTCCATTGCTTCGCTTTCAGATACATTATTACAGTCCTTTCCTATTACGACAACTAACTCTACTTCATGGTGCATATTGTTAGAATAGCTTGGTATCGGAACTTTGCTCCCTGACATAGCATGAGCAGTCGCCGGTTTTATAAAGACCACTGGCTCAGCTAATAACTCACCGCCCATTTCTTTGGCATGTTCTGCATAATTACGACCTATGCAATATATAATTCCAACAGGCAATATGGTTCCATCAGTATGTATAAATTGTTCTGACATAATAGTTCTAATTAATTGTTAATGATATCTAAATATTGTCCTACTTCTCTTTGTAATTTCGATAGAGAATCTAGTTCTTTTCTTGTCTTATATCCGAAAGCAGTTTGCTTATATGGTAGTTTCTCATCTTCATAAATATTGTTCATTATCATTCCCCATATAGGTCCTGCTAATCTACCACCTTGTCCATCGTTACCAATTGCATTGAAGTTGATTCGGTGATCGTCGAATCCTACCCAAATACCACAGATTAATTGAGGTGTATAGCCGATGAACCATGCATCCGAATTATCATTGGTTGTTCCAGTTTTACCTGCTGCTTCTATTCTTGGGAAATAAGATCTAATCCTAGCAGCTGTACCTCGGTTCACTACTTCTTGTAACATTATTGTCATTTCATGTGCAATTTCTTTGTCCAAGACGTCATATATTTTATTAGTTCTTTTCTTTCTAAATATCAGATTTCCATTACGGTCTTCTATTCTATTTACATAGTAAGGTTCTACTCTATAACCGTCGTTCGCAAAAATAGAAAAAGCAGAAATAAGTTCCATAGGTACTAATTCACCACCGGCACCTAGTGCCAAAGCTGGAACAGCTTGAATTGGAGAGGCAATACCGGCCTTTCTCAGTAAATCTTTGACTTCACTCGGTGAAGTATATTGAGTTATTAATCGAGCAGCTACAGAATTCACAGACATTCTAAGTCCATTAGCTAGTGTCATCTTATATGATGAGTCTGGGCAATCATTTGTTCCTGAGCGTGGTGCCCATATCTCTTTGGTTATTGGGTCTTCGTAAACGAAAGGTCCACAACCTATTGAGTCAGTAGGGTAGAGTCCATTTTTCAAAGCCATAGAGTAAATGAATGGCTTCATAGATGAACCGGGTTGTCTTTGTATTTGTGTAATATGATTAAGAGAGTGCTTACTATGGCTATTCTGTTTCATAAACTGTGGCGATGCACCTACCATAGATAATATAGCCCCAGAAGCAGGGTCTATCACTACTACGCCTATTTGTATAGTAGTTTTCTCATTTTTAACTGAGTCTATAAACCTTGTATCTTTTTTTAGTTTCTTGGCTATAGCTTCTCTCTCACTTTTAGGAGCCGAACGATACTCAGGACTCTTTCTTATAGCTTCCGATATTATGTCGGCCTCTAATTTCTTATGGTATTTCCAATTCCATTTATTGTCGAATTTTTCTTGATATTCAGCAAGGTGCTTACTTACAGCATTATTGGTATATTCTTGGATTCTCTCATTAAGTGTAGTGTATATTATTAGCCCGTCTTTGTACAAATCATAATCTTTATCTTTTAAAAAAGGTGAATAATTTTGACGTATAGATTCTACGAAGTGCGGTGCTATCATAGACTCTGTTACTGAGCCAGCGTTTCCTTCACGGACTTCTATTGGTGTCTCTATTGCTTTCTCGTATTCAGAATATGATATTTTTTCTTGTGAAAGCATCATCGATAATACAAGGTTTCTTCTTCTAAGAGAACGGTTATAATCTGTCCTTACATCGTATCGCGATGGAGCTTTGAGCAAACCTATTAGATAAGCAGATTCAGCAATTGACAAATCTTTAGCTTCTTTGTCAAAAAATGTTCTGGCAGCAACACTAATACCATACGAGCCACGACCAAAATTCACTGTGTTCAGATACATCTCTAATATTTCATCTTTTGTGTATGTATCTTCTATTTTGACTGTTACTGCCGCTTCACGTATTTTTCTCTCTACATTTCGTGATAAATCTAAGAATAAGTTTCTAGCTAATTGCTGTGTAATAGTGGATGCACCTTCAGCACGGCTGAAAGGATTTATAACTTTTTTCACTACTGCTTTCATCAATCTATCCAGATCAATTCCCCAATGAGAATAGAACTTTCTGTCTTCAGTTGAGATTAACGCATCTACAGCTGATTGAGGCATTTGATCCAATCTGAGGTTTACTCTTCTTTGCATATAGAAATGGTCTATAGTGGCATCATCGCTGCTCATTATCTGGCTTGCGTACATTTGTTCAGGATTTTCTAGCTGTTGTAACGAAGGTAAACCTGTAGAAATAACTGAGTAAAAATAAATAGATATTCCTACCGCTACTACTACGGTTATTGAAATTAATAATATGAGAAAATTTCTTGGTGTCATTTTGTAAATATTTTTTCTAGGGTGACTCTTCTGAGTCGTTTATGATATTGTTCTTCTAGCTCGTTTTCTAATCTAACTAATTTTTCGGTTTCGCCTTTACTTTTAGCATCTAGTAAGTATATAGGAATTCCTCTTTGTACTAACTGCGATACTACAAATTCAGCTCTTTTTTGTGCTAAACGTTTATTATAACTATTACTAGCTATAGGGTCAGTATGGCCTGTTATAATTACTTTCGATAGCAAAGATTGAGAGTTTTTTATATCTTCAGCTAGGTTATCTATGGCTTCTTGCCAAGTCGTATTTTCTTGATTTCCAAGACTATCCAATATGTATTCATAAGGTTTATCTGATTGGTCATATTTGAAATTTATCCTTACAGTCTTAACTACATCAAATACTAAATCTTTTTTTATTGAGCTATTAGTATCATTTTTATCTACGAATACTTTGTAGGAATCATTGAATAAAGTATCGTTTTTAACTTCTACTTTGTATTCGTGACCTTTCTCTAACTCAAATTTGTAAGCACCTTTATTGTCAGTTTTAGTCGACTTATGTGGAGATTGTTCTTTATCTTTTTTGACTGTAACATCTACATTTTCAACCGGCTCATTTGTTCTGTTATCTTTGACTACTCCTTCTAGGTTGAAAGTAGGATTAAAATCAAGAGTGTCTTCTTTTATTACTATATCAATAATTTCTTCTGGTTCTTTTTCTGGTTCGAACTCTATGCTATCCCTTCCTTCTTTGAATATTTTCTTCTTAACATATATATCAAAGTCGCCATCTTGGTCAGAACTATAATAAAAGTAGTTTTCCGAGTAATTAGGGAAACTTGGCGAAAATTCATCATATTTAGTATTGATTGGTGCACCTATATTGGTAGGTGTTTTAGGGAAATCGACCTTATCGCCCATTACTGAATAATTAAGATAGAATATATCATAACCACCCATATTGTCTCTACCTGTAGTACTAAAGTAGAGTTTATTAGCTACTGGCGAAACAAATGGTGTAATATCGTCACAAGGAGTATTTACATTCTCTCCACAATTGATAGGTTCACTCCACCCATCTCTGTTTTTACTCATATACCATATATCAACTCCACCATATCCACCGGGTCTATCAGAAGCAAAGAACAATATATTATTCTTATTATCATAAGCGGGGTGTGATTCCCATATTAGATGAGGATTTTCACTCTTTAAGTCAGTTTCTATATTAGAAATTATCTCATTATTCGAATCGTAGATTCTTGATTGACCAATAGTAGCCTCAATATCTTGTAGCTCCATTCCTCCACTTCTTTCTGTAGGAAAGTTTGTATTGCTCAGCCGAGTAGATGAAACTATCAGATTATTAGGCGATATATATACAGGGAAACCAAAATCTCCAGTTTGGTAAGCATTAAAAAGCTCTTCACCAACTGAGAATTTATCGTTAGCTAGAGTCCCTGTCAATGGGTCAACACCTTGATTAATGTGATATATACTTTGATTATTACCATTAGATATAGTAGCAAAAGTTGCTTTTTGTTTTTTACCTATAGAATAGACTACATTGTTCAAATATATTCCATATTCTTGCTTTTCTGTATTTAAACCTTCTACTTGTTTTATCTGGTAGTAGTAATTCTTATCGCTATTGTAATAAGTAGTATCTATTGACTTACCCATCCATTCTGTAGGCAAGCATTGAGGTAGAGGTACCTCACAGTCTATAGATTTATCTCTATCAAAAGGTGGACGACAACCAGCAAATAAAATAGTAAAGAGGATTATGTAAATTATTCTCATAAACTAATCTACGAAAGTAGTAGGTAAATTAATAGCTTTTATTAATCTTTTTGTGTATTCTGAGTAAGAAACTTCTATAGCACCGAGCTGTTGGGTAAATGGGTTTATATATTGAGAATCTAGTAATAAGAAGTTTCGCTCTTTAAGTTTTTCTATTAGATAGAAAAATGCACCCTTGCTCGCATCAGTAATAGTATTGAACATTGATTCTCCAAAAAATGCCCCTCCAATTGCAACTCCATAAAGGCCACCAACTAGTACATCATCTTCGAAGGTTTCAACAGAATGAGCCATGCCCAACTTGTGTAATTGCATATATGTATCAATTATTTCCTCAGAAATCCAAGTGTCTTCTCTTTCCGAACATTTTTCGATTACACTCCTGAAGCAAGTGTCAATTCTATATTCGAATTCATACTTCTCTTCATTTCTTTTAAGTGATTTCGGTTTCTTAGGACTTTCTAATGGTATCACAGCTCTAGGGTCGGGGCAATGCCAATAGATGTCACCATGCTTATGGTCAGCCATTGGGAAATACCCTTGCTTATAAGCTTGGATAAGTATTTCTGGTTTTATTATTCTATTTGTATTGTTTTGTCTATTAGTCATTGTATAATATTAACCAATAAAAAACTTTATTGAATACTATCCTTTCTTTTTACATAATTCTTCATTTCTCAAAACTACATATTTTATCGCAGATTCGGTAATGAAAAGTTTTTATAAGAAGATTATATGAAACAAGACAACGCCTCAATCCCTTTGTTATCAGCAGGTCAAGAGGGGGAGGTTGTTTTGGGTTAAGTGCTAGAAATGTTCGAGAAATAATTTTTGGCACAAGCATTGTAAAAGACATTGTAGGAAGAAAGATTTTAGGAAGAAAATATTCACATGGAGGTGAATATGCCTTTTTCGGTGGGCAATAGTGCAAGGATTAGCAGTAATACACCGGCAGCAAGTCATCTAAAAGCGTTGAGAGATTCTACTGCTCTGCTTAATAAGCATCAATTGAATTTATCAACGGGGAAGCAAATAAATAATGCTTCAGATGATATTGCCAATTACCCTACCTCCAGAATATTGCAATCCCGAAATAGTACTTTACAGTCTGCATCGCAAGCAGTAGCTGACGCTGGGAATGTTGTCAATATTATTTTAGAATCACTTGACAATATTGCAGATCTGATTACTGAGATAAAAGATTCCACAGCTCAAGCAGCAAGCGGAATACAAGGTACAGACGAAAAAATTGCTCTTTCAAAAGCGGCTTACAGATTGGCCTCACAAATACAAACTATTGTTGATAGTTCTGTGTTCGGAGGAAGAAGTCTTATTGATGGGACATTCTCAGCTAATTTTGTAATCTCAGTTAATGCTTCGAATAGTTTGCAAACTCTATCAATAGATATGGGAACTGCAAACCCAAATTTCAATACGGAATCTGGATTCTTCGATGTAAATGCTATGGGTATTACGAACTTTGCTGGTGTTTCTGGACTTGATTTACGTGAGCTTAATTTAGTTGATTCGAATAGTCTTGGTATATTCTCTGATGATAATATAGCTACAACTATGGCAAGTCTTTCAGAGGCATTAGACAATATTACTAACACAGCTTCTTATGTAGGTGGGTTTAGCAAAAGATTAGAATCGCAGTCAGAATTTCTGATAGAGCAAATAACTGGATATAAGGATACAATTAGCAGAATAGAAGATGCTGATGTAGCTAGAGAGCAATTGGAGATTGTTAAAAAACAATTTATGCAGCAAACTGCACTCCAATCGCTATCACAAGCAAATGTATCACCACAATCATATTTACGATTGTTAGAGTAGAAAAAATGTACGATATAATTAATAATATTTTCACTAATATATAAGAGGTTAATATGCCTTTTGCATCTAGTGAGAGCGCCAGAATAGTTACGAATATACCTGCGGAGAATGCTTATAATTCTTTGAAAAAATCAGGTTTAGAGATTTCTTTAAGGCAACTAAGACTCTCGACAGGTAAACGGATCAACAACGCATCGGATGACGTTGCGGCTTACATCACTTCAAGAGCTTTACAGGCAAGGAACGGTGCCCTAAAAGCTTCACTTAAAGTGGTTGGCGATGCCAAAAATATCACTAATATTGCTATGGATTCACTTGATAATATCACTGAATTGATAACACTTATTAAAGATAGTACTTCAGGGGCGGCTTCAGGAGCGATGGGAACGGATGAGAAAATCGCACTTGCTAAAGCAGCTTGGAGAATGGCACAACAGATACAAACTGTTGTTGACTCGACGGTATTTGGTGGCAGACAGCTATTGGACGGTACTTACAGCGTTAATTTCTATATTGCAACTAACGCAAGTAATGACCTGCTTTCTATGGCAGTCAATCTATCAACTAGTAACCCTGAATTCAATGTTGAAAGTAATAACTTTGACTTGAACTCAATTGCTACAACAAATTTTGCTGGTATTACAGGTCTAGATTTATCTAGCTTGAATTCAGTAAATGATATGGATTTAGGAATCTTTGCTGATTCGGTTATTAATGTCACTTTGACATCTTTAACTGAAGCACTTAACAATGTTAGTAAGACTGCGGCTTTTGTCGGTGGTATTTCTAACAGGTTAGATTCTCAAACTTCGTTGATAGAAGAACAAGTAACCAATTACAATGCAGCAATCTCTCGTCTTGAGGACGCTGATGTGGCTATGGAACAATTGTCTCTGATCAAGGCACAGTTCTTACAGCAAACATCTCTGACTTCACTTTCGCAAGCGAACCAGAATCCACAAGCATTCTTGCAGTTACTGCAACAATAAGAGACCAAGCATTAACTATAATTCAAAGAACCGATTTTTTTAAAAGAAATCGGTTTTTTTGTGTTTAGAGACTAAAGAGTAGAGACGTATTGCATACGTCTCAGTATAACACGTCACTCTGAACGAAAAGGATAGTCTAGGAAAAGAATGTCACTGCGAGCGAAGCGTGGCAGTCTCAAATGTATGTTGTTTACCTTGGAGATTACCACGACCTCTTCGCTTCGCTCTGAGTCCTCGTAATGACAGATTTTCAAATGTAGGGGGATTAAATTAGTGCCGCAATAATCAATTGTTGTTTTTTTATATGCTCAAATTATCAGAAAAAATAAATAATATTCTTATATTTCATTTCTAAATATTATCCTAAACCACCAAACAATGAAAAAATTTATATTGCTTTTCGTATTCTTACTATCACTTGCTTTGCTCACTGCTAAAACTACTAAGTCAATAATTGAAGAAGTAAATCTAGACTCGCTAGTAATAACTGTTGAAGATCTTACTGGGGAAAGGTCAACGGACCAATTTGGGATTATTCCCAATAGATATTCTGCAGAAGGAAGAAACACTACTTTTTTATACCTAGAAAATAGATTAAAACAATACGGATTAGAAACAGAAATTGACAATTATAGATCCACTGGGTATAATGTAATAGGAACTCAAATAGGAACTGTATATCCAGATTCGGTTTTTATTATTTGTGCTCATTACGATTCAGTAGATGAATTCTGTGCTGATGATAATGCTAGCGGAACTGCAGCAGTGTTAGAAGCGGCTAGAATATTCTCAAAATTTAAATTTGAATATACTATTGTATATGCACTTTGGGATGAGGAAGAGCGTGGTCTAATCGGAAGCAGATATTATGCTGAAAAAGCTAATGAGAACCTTGATAAAATTGCAGGTGTTTTGAATATGGATATGATCGGGTATGATAGTAATAATGATTATCTATTTGAGTTACATAATGGCAATCAACCCATGAATGAAAGATTAACTAATAAAGTTACTCAAGTCTTAGATAGTAGTAACTTAAAATTAAATATGTCTATACAAACTCCTGGTACTAATAGAAGTGATCATGCTTCATTTTGGACTTACGGTTACCCTGCTATTTTATTAATTGAGGGATTTTCTACGAATGATTTTAATTCTGAATACCACAGCTCAAATGATAAACTATCTATAATGAATTTAGATTATTATCATCAAGTTAGTCAGTTGACTATCGCAAGTCTTTTCGAGTTGGCCGTATTTGATAGTTTGATAGTAGTTGAGGATACTGAAAATATATCCGAGGTTGAATTTGAGTTATACCCTAACCCTACTACAGAATATTTATATGTAAAAAGATTAACAGATTCAGAGTCTATTAATATTATGATTATTGATTTAGAAGGTAAGGAAATATTATCTATTGAACCGCAATCACTATTAACAAAAACTGACATCTCGCAATTAGCAAGTGGTTTATATACAATAGTAGTTAGTGTTGGTGACAATTATTCCTCAAAGAAATTTATCAAATTATAAATAAGCAAATAGAAACTATTTTCATAGTTTGACCTTTTAGCAGCTTCAAAAATCAGAAAACAATGAAAAATTATATTTTACTTTTAGTATTCCTTCTAACTTTTACTTCGCTCTTTTCTCAAACAACTAGTACTATTATTGCTGAAGTTGACTCGGACACATTACTAACTACTTTAGAAGTGTTGTCTGGTGAAAAGCCATCTGCTAGCTTCGGAACTATTCCGAATAGGAAGACAACAGTGGGTAAAGGAGTAACTAGAAGCTATTTAGAGCAAAAGCTTGCTAGTTATGGTCTAGATACTGAAATAATAAATTACCGCTCAACCGGTAATAATGTAATTGGTGTTCAGAAAGGTGTGAAATATCCGGATTCTACTTTCATTATTTGTGCTCATTACGATTCAGTGGATGACTTTTGTGCTGATGATAATGCTAGTGGTACATCGACAGTATTAGAAGCTGCTCGAATTCTTTCCAAATATAAATTCGAATATACTATTGTATATGCTCTATGGGATGAGGAAGAAAAGGGGCTAATTGGAAGTTTTAACTATGCAAGAACGGCTAAGGAAAACAATGAAAATATAGTTGGTGTTCTAAATATGGACATGATTGGTTACGATGGTAACAACGATTATTTGTTTGAAGTTCATATAGGTAATAATCCTATAAATGCACGATTAACTGACCAGTTGACTCAAGTATTAGATGAAAGTGATTTAGACATAGAAAAGTCTATCCAAATACCGGGTACAGACAGGAGTGACCATAATTCATTTTGGAATCTTGATTACCCTGCAATTTTCATAACGGAAGCATTTTTTAATAATGATTTTAACCCTACTTATCATACATCTAACGATAGAATTTCTGTTATGAGCTTAGATTATCATTTCCAGATTAGCAAGTTAGTAATAGGAACTTTATCAGAATTGGCTGTTCTAAGCAATACTTCAGATATTGAAGATGTGATAGATATTGTATTCGAAATATACCCCAATCCAACTGAGGACTTTATTAATTTAAAGAAAAAGAAGAATGTGGTAATCACTGATATTAAGGTGTTTAGTCTATCTGGGCGTGAGCTGTTATCTGTAAACCCCAATTCATATTTGAACATTATTGATATTGCAAATTTAGAAAGTGGGGTGTATTTTCTAGTAGTAAATACATCTACAAAACGCTTTTCAAAAACATTTGTCAAAATCTAAATTAAATCTCATTATATTTATGAAAAAAAACGAAACTATAATTAAGATATTAACGTCTTAATATATGAAAAGAAGTTCAATTTTTTTCAAAACAATATAAGGGTGTAAGATGAAGAAATACATATTTGCAATGGCTATAGCGTTAGGGATTTTGGCGTTTGCGTCTTGCTCAGATGACAATAGTACAGATCCGAATGTGCTAGAAGGTGATACGAACCTACCAGCAACCGAAGTTGGAAGTGAGTTTGGAATCTATCTTGAGATGGAAGGTGATACTAAAGGTGTGTTGGGTAAAGTGGAAGACAGCGTAGTAGTTAAAAGCCGAGAAAACGGTATAACAACTCTAAGTGCAAAGTTTGTCTTTAATGGATCCATACTAGCTGATGTCGATACTTTACTGGGTATAGAAGTATTACCTGAAGCATCAAGAAGAGATATAGTCAATCATTTCTTGAAAAGATTTGATGCTCAATTAGATACTAGTGATACAGAGCGAATGACGGTTACTACAGAAATCAAAGTAAAAGCAACTGACCAAGGAATACAAGATTTCGTATATAGCAAAGGCAATACTAACAAGCCATTCACCTTAGTGAAATATGGTGACGGAGTAGGGACAAAATATTCGTTTAAAACTGATGACGGTTTGGAATACACAAGAGAGATTGTTTCAAAATCGACTGAAGATGAGTACCCACTTGGGTTCTTCTACATTAAAGTGACAAAAGTGGAAGAGTCCCAACCGGATGACCCACTACTTAAGAAAATATCGTACTATACTAATCACAAATTCGGATTAGTCGGTATAGAGTTAGAGACTATAAATGGGAAAAAAGCTAAAATAGACATTATGCCTTGGGCAATTCTTTAAGCTTTTTTATAGGATAAATAACAAGATTAAAAAGAGACTGGAGATAACCAGTCTCTTTTTTTTTTAATTACTCTCCATTTACCTTATCAACTGGCAATTTATAAGTTGGGTCTTCTATTACGTTCACATCAATGATGGCTTCAGCATCCTTGAGCAATTTACGACAATCACTACTTAAGTGACGTAGGTGGACTACCTTTCCTA
>JAUHXN010000214.1 GCA_030426865.1 bacterium
AGCCAGTATTTGCTAATCTACCTGTTTGGTACATCCATTCCAAATTACCTAAAACTCTGTTGTTTCTATCAGATTGCATAAATATATCATCAACAAAAGTTGGTGATGGTAAATGTAATCTTTCTTTGCTAATCTTTGGAGTGTTGAACTCTAATAAATGTTTTGATTGATCGCCTAGGCGTTCCGTAATTTTATCTATCATTTTTCTGCTCTTTGAATAAAATAAGTTGTCAAAAATAATACATTTAATCACATAAAAAAAGGCAGGTTTAATATAACCTACCTTTTTCGATTTTCATCTATTGTAAAATGTCTATTTTACTTTTATAAATGTTTGATTGTCAACGAATGGACCACTAATGAATCTTAACATATAAACGCCTGATGGGATGTCACTTACATCTAAATCTTCGGTGCTTATACCGTGTTTACCTTTACCATCTTTCACTGTTTTAATTAATTCTCCAGTAGAATTATATAATTCGATTCGGATATTATTTTCGTAAGGTAGTTCGTATTTAATTTTCAATACATCAGTTACTGGATTAGCTCCTTCCAAAGTAGTAGCAAAACCATTTTCCTCGTATTTCAAATCAGCAATTAGCGTATTTGCTATATTACAACCAATAGAATAAGATGTAGTAGTTCCAGTTCCTATAGCCAAACATTCTAGCCCAACAAAGTCAGCATCAACAGTTATATTAGTAACTGTATCGTTACCCATTGTAACTAGGTAAGGTACTTCAAACGTTAAATTTCTGTTTAATGGTATAGCTCCATTAAATGTAAATGTTGCATAATTACCACTAACTTGATTAGACAAATCGATTGTAGGAGTAATACCAACATTTGTATTGACACCATTTTCATTCATATATAACATTCTACCATTATATCTTAGTGTTAATACTAATTCATTTACAGCAATATCATCTCTGATACTATATTTCGATAAATCGATATTGAATTTAGCATTCAAATTTCTACCAAGTTCTGTCTCATAAACTCCAGATTCAAATGTTAATGTCTCAACTGCGCTAACAGCTGTCCCTTTCACTGGAGCAATGTATTTAGATCCATCTGAGTAACTGTACTCAATAACAGCTGTATGAGTACCTATTGTAGTTGGGTTGTAATATACCTTAGCACTTATTCCAGAAGCACCTTGTGGTATATTAAACTGAGTAGTAGGGATTGAGAAATTGTTATCAGTCTGAATCAATACTACATCAACTACTTGTGCATTCATAGTTGGATTCGGTAGAGCGATAAGCATTTCTGTAGTCTTACAGCTTAATATTGGCCCAACAAAAGTGGTGTCTAAAGTAATAGCATCTCCTGGCTCACTTTCGCCACTCAATGAAAATTCATTCAGTTTGAATGTAACTGGCTCCTCACCTTCTACATTGTCTGCTTCAACTACTACAATGCCTGATAGACTACCTACTGTCTGTGGTGAGAAGTTAACAGGGATAGTTATAGAGTTACCTTTTTCAATTTGTATGTCTGCAGTGAAATTTGTTAAATCAACTGAAAAACCAGCATCGCTTGTATTTTTTATATAAACACTTCTCACCACCATCTTACCATAATCTGAATTGTTTTTGATAACAAGGTTCTGAGGTGCTGCATTAGTATAAACCTCTGTAGATGGGAATATTATATTATTTCCTTCTAATTGAGGTACATATCCAATACCAGATAAACGTGCAGTTAAGGCTTCAGTTCTATTCTTAACTCTTACTTGTATCTGAGTTGTAATTGGTCCTTCAACTTTAGGAGTGAATGTTATATCAAAAGTAGTAGTTCCTCCATTAGAAGCTACATTTCCAATAGAACCAGTGATGTCAGCTAAAGTTATTCCTAGTGTAGGGTCAGTTAAAACTATCGATTCTATTTCAACAGCTTCATCATTTGGATTAGTAATTGTATATTTTTCAGTTACAGGGTTCCCTATTCTTATTTCACCCCAAGTTAATGTAGGTAAATTTAAACTAGCTTCAATTACATTTGCCGTAATATCAGATGTAGCGACTCCACAATCAGTAATAATTCCATAATCAATGGTTACTTCTTTATTACCTGTAGATGTTGGTGTTATAGTTAAAACAACATCCATACTTTCACCTGAAGCAAGCGTAAAGGCAGTCCCGGCATTTCCATTTACAGATTTGATACTAAACTCAGCAGCATTTGTGCCTATTAAAGAAACGTTTCCTGTCATTTCTGCCGAAGAAGTATTTGTGAATACATCTGTAGCAGTGAAGTCTGTACTTCCGCTCAAGTTAACATTACCAAAATAGACTTCCTGAGTTGTTGGTCCACAAGGTGCAATTAACTCTACTGGCTCAGTTGGACATAAATCCGTTTCAAAAACTAAATCATAAGAAGCAGCAGGGTCTGATGGGTCTTTGATATAGTTGACAGTGAATTTCTTGCTTTTTCCTTCTTCAATTAAGAATCCCTCTGCAGGAATAGCCGCAAATTCGGGAATATCAAAATTACCATTATTTCCAGATACGTTAAAACCAGTAACATGGAAATCACCGACTTTAGCTGTCAATGTTACTTCCTGAGTTGTTGTTCCATTATTGTCGAAGAATAAAATTTCTTTATCTCTTGTAATCTCAGCTATTGCTTTGTCAGCAGGGGGAGTATAATTTATTGTTCTTGTTATTGGTGGAGGCCAATTAGCTCTAGTAAACGTAACTTCTACATTTCTTTCAGTTACTTGGTCACATTCAAGTTGTGATAACCACTCCAACCAACAAACAGAAGTCGATTTGAAACTATCTGTTATCTCTTTATATATTTCTCTTAATTCTTCTTCATCGTTTGCATTATAATAAACACCACCAGTCGCTTGACTAACTTGGCGAAGATCATTAATACTTCCAAATGCATCAGCAGCAAAGGTAATTGAGTGAAACTCAATTCCTCTGCTTTGTAACTCTGATATTATTAAATCTTTCTGGAAAGGATTGTTCCCGTTAGTATTGTCGTGCTCACCATCAGTTAGAAATACAACTGCTTTTCTATCATTTATTGGTCTAGATTTGAATATTTCAAGTACGTGTCTTCCGTTTGGTTCTTTGTACATTGGTACATTAAAATCTGTTCTTCCATCTAATTGAGTGTAATAGTCAAAATCTGCTTTAGCATCTGCAGCTGTGTAATTCCAATCTCTCCATACATTTTGAGGTATATTGTTTCCAGCAAATGGTACAATATGTACCGAAGTTCCATTCGTAAATTTGACTGAATCAATAAACTCTGCTACTGCTCTTTCTAAAACATCAGCTCGTGATTCACCATTACGCCAATTGTTGAACATACTAGTAGATGCATCAACTACCAAAGCAATATGGATTGGCAGCTCGCCATCTATTTCGGCACATTTCATTATTAGACTTGTTAGATCTTTGCTTACGCCATTTTCGGTTAAGTCAAATTCTGGAGGATTCGGAACATTTTGAGCTCCTTTGAAGTAAGGGTCATTAAGTAATCCATTTTTAGCTATGAAATAACTTTTGACTAATGGAAACTCAGTTGCATCTAGACCCGTTATACCAAATACAGGTTTTTCCTGAGAGTGTAAATTAGGCGAAACAGTGACAATCAACAATAAGATTGATAAAATTATTCTCTTCATAATAAATTCCTTAGAGATTTTGTTAATTTAGTTATTGTAAAGACAGTCAAAAGTTCAAATAATTACACCTTAAGTTAATTTTTTAAAAGAGAAATACACATTTATTACAACTTAATCATAATATTTCTATTTTTCAACCTCTTTTTGTCAGTAAAAGCTGACAAATGTTATGAAGTTTTGTTACTTGACGGAAGTGAAGAGTTAGTTGATTTTGGATTTGATACTACATATAATTGGTGGGCAACTACACAGTCATTCTCGAATAGACAAAAAATGCATATCAATGAGTATGTTTCTGATAATTACTTAGAGCTTTCAAAACCTCAGTTCTCTCCAAATGGAGATAATTGGGCGTTTTTTGCTAAAGATATGGGCGGATGGAATCTGATAACTAATGAACAGAATATCCAGCTTCTTGCTGATAGTCCTGGTAGCATACTCTTTAGTTCCGATTCTGAGAAGATGATATATTCGTTTTATAGGGCTGATAATGAGTTTATAGTTTCTGAGACGGATACATTGCAAATGAGATTTAGAAGTGGGTCATTATTCATCAATAATACTGGCGATAAATTTGCATTCGTAGAAAGTAGGGGAGGAATCAAAACAGTTTATAACGACGGTAAAATCTCTGAAAGCTTCCAAGATATAATACCAATAGGTTATTGGCACGATGATAGATTCGCTTATGCAGCTTATGACGGCTCTACGTGGTCTATATTTATTGGTGATAAAAGGGCTTCTAATATATATCAGAATATTTCAGAAGTCAAGATAAACCTTACAGGTGATTATCTTGCATTTATAGCAACATTGTCTTTTGGAAGATATGAAGCTGTTTTAATAAGTGACAAGATGAGTGAACCAGTGACCGGGAGAAATTACAATCTAATAACTGGTCTGGCTATCCATCCGCATGAGCCAATGTTAGCGTATAAAGCTATAGACCTCCAAAATAATGAAATAGTCGTCTTTAACTCGGTAGTATATTCTGGCGGTAGAGAGAACTCAATTCCAAGTTTTTCCTACGATGGTAGCGAAATGTATTTTATCGCTTGTACTATTGATTGTAACCTAGTAGTAAATGGAAAGCAAATAAGAGCACCAAATGGTATTTTCATAGACGGTGTATATGCACGTAAACCAAATTCTAACACATTAGCTTATGCAACATCTACATCATTAGTGGTCCGAGATTTGGAAACTCAGATGCTTTACGCTGGAGCTATGATGGATTACACCAGTGTAGTTCGGTTTAATTGGCGAATGAATGAGTACGAATCACTAGGAGTTATTAATAATAGATTGTACTTGCAAGCATGCGGACTATAATAATCTTAATATTGCTTTTTAGCTCTTTCAATGTGAAAGCACAATTTTCGCTGGATGCCAAGACAGACATGATATTACTACCTTTAGGTGTGATTGGTGCCTCTATTGGGAACATTATGACTTATGAAGATGGACCATTAACAAATGATGATTTCGCAGGAATAGATAAGCTCAACATACCTTTTTTTGACAAATGGAACACGACTTATAATCCAACTTATGCAGAGATTAGTGATATACTTTTAGCGCTACAGTTTATTTCTCCATTGACATATTCATTTGGCTCAGAATATAAATCTCAGTTCCAAACAAATGCAATAATGTATTTTGA
>JAUHXN010000215.1 GCA_030426865.1 bacterium
ATAAAAGCGACAACTAACGAAAAACAAGACTCAATCGGAAAAAGTGACTCGATTGTAGTCTATTCTATTTGTCAAGTAAAAGAAATAACTAATTAAAAATTATAAGGATAAGAGATGAATATAAATAAAGTAATGGTACTAGGTGCCGGTCAAATGGGCAATGGAATTGCACACGTTTTAGCGGCTACAGGATATGAAGTAATACTTTGCGATATAAATCAAGAAGGATTAGATAAAGGACTTGCTACTATCAACAAGAACCTATCTAGAATGGTTTCTAAAGAAAGAATCACTCAAGACCAGATGGATACTACACTTTCAAAAATAACTGGCACTACGAACCAAGAAGATGGGGCAGATGTGCAACTTGTAATAGAAGCAGTAACTGAAAACAAAGACTTAAAATTTAAGATATTCAGCAATCTAGACAAAATCATTAACAAAGACGCTATATTAGCTTCTAATACTTCGACTATCTCTATTACAGAGATTGCAGCCGCTACTTCTAGACCAGAAAAAGTTGTAGGGATGCACTTTATGAACCCAGTACCAGTGATGAAACTAGTAGAGTTAATCCGTGGACTTAAAACAAGTGATGAAGTCTATGACACTATACACGCAATGACTGTCAAAATCGGTAAAACTCCTGTCTTAGCTAACGATTTCCCTGGCTTTATCGCAAATCGTATTCTCCTTCCGTTCATCAACGAAGCATGTTTTGCTCTGATGGAAGGTGTAGGAACAGTTGACGGTATCGATACGGTAGCTAAACTTGGCTTCTCGCATCCTATGGGTCCCTTGCTATTAGCTGACTTCATCGGATTAGATACTTGTCTAGCTATATTAGAAGTTTTACACAATGACTTAGCTGATCCGAAGTACAGACCGTGTCCATTACTTAAGAAAATAGTGGCTTCGGGTAATTATGGTAGAAAAACTGGAAATGGATTTTACAATTACTCAGGTGAAACACCAACTGCGAATAGCTTTAACGTATTCTAATAGACTCGAATGTCATTGCGAGGAGCAAGGACAAATGTCACTCCGAGCGTAGCGTGGGAGTCTCTCCCTAGAAAACCTTCAAACCCATATAGATAGACTCTATGTGGGTTTTTTTATTAATGATATTCCCATATCCGATTCGGTCACTGAGTGAAGCCGAAGTGCTCGCCCACCTTTCACCCATAAAAAAAGGCAAGAACAACGTCCTCGCCTTATAGTTGATTGCTTACGCTTACTAGTTAATCTTATACTCAAAAAGATCTAACATATCTTATATTGAATGCGTTTACTACAGTGGAAGGAAAACTCGTTCCATCATTAAAATCAAGATTCAATGTGTATGATATATCAATGTTGAACTCTGTCGAACTTCTATACGTAGCATTTGAAAAACCACCTATTGCAACTCTTTGATTATAGAGTTGTTCTAACTCATAAAATGTAGGTAATCTCCAATTAGTGTAATTATCTCCATCTTCATCTAAGTATGCTGGGTTATTAGCATTATTTTCTGCTGTAATAGAACTTATAGCACTCGCATAATCATTTACTTGACAAGCCAATCCGTGCTTTCCATCAGGTGTTACGTAGAATACATAGCCACCTTGTGCCAAATCTCCAACCTTATACTTCTTTGCTGCTTCTACTTCGGCAGAAGATGAAAGTGCTACTAACTCATCTAATCTATATTGTGCGTATAGCAAACCATCTACTTTCACGTCTAATACATAATAAGAATTTACACTGCCCACCGCGATCGCTTCCCAAGTCGTTCCGTCGACTACAAAGCTAATTACGCCTGATGAATTAGGAGTTAAGCTCCCCATAGAAGTATTAGGGAATACGTTTACTGCACTACCGGATTTATAATTGTTCAACTCGACTGTTACAGCGACCGCATTGGCGTTGTCTGTCTTGATAATTGAAACTGCAACTGGCTCTAAGGCACTTGAAATATTAAAACCGAACACTAAAACTAACACTAACGTTAATAGCTTTTTCATAGCTTCCTCCAAAAATTATTAATAAGACTAACTTTATTTACTTTAGTAAATTAAATATTTATTTTCTTTTTTCCCAAAACCGCTAACCCCACCTTTTACCCATAAAAAAAGGCAAGAACAACGTCCTCGCCTTTAAAAATGTTATGATCTTTATTTACTATTTATTCAAGTAATTAAAAAGCTCTTATAGCTCTTACTCGGTAAAGTGTTGACCTAATTGGAAAAGATCCAGCCATTCCATTAAAATATAAACCAATAGCTTTATCATTATAATATGTTGAAGACACCCAATAGTAAGACGTTAAAGGTAAAGCATCTCCTCCATTATTTACAATTGAGGTGTTAATTAGAGCATTTTTATTTGACATTGCTAAAAACTCATCGCTATTAGGTAAATACCAATCTCTATAAATAACGCCATCATGAACATATCTATAATTATGACATGCCTTAGCTGCATAATTGCCACCATCTCCTTCACCTTGTGCAGTTATTATATTCATTGTGTTTTGTTCACCATTATAAATACCTGAATTTAAAGTAATAATCTCATCTGTTCCAGCCCACCATCTCATTCCAGTGCTTATATCTTTCATAGAAACAACAAATCCGTGCTTTCCAGAAGCATCTACGTAAGCTACTATACCGCCATGAGCAAAATCCCCAACTTTATAAGTCTTTGCCGCTTCTACTTGGGCTGATGAAGATAGTGCTACTAGCTCATCCAGACGATATTGGGCGTATAGAGAACCATCTACTTTTACATCTAGTACATAATAAGAGTTTACACTGCTTGCTGCGATAGTTTCCCAAGCTGTTCCGTCCACTACAAAGCTAATTACACCCGATGAATTAGGAGTTAAGCTCCCAATAGAAGTACTTGGTAATACGTTTACGGCGCTTCCTGATGTATAATTGTTCAACTCTACCGTTACAGCAACTGCATTGGTGTTATCTGTCTTGATTATTGACACTGCAACTGGCTCTAAGGCACTTGAAATATTAAAACCGAACACTAAAACTAACACTAACATGAGTAGCTTTCTCATAGCTTCCTCCAAAAATTATTAATAAGACTTACTTTATTTTCTTTCGCAAATTAAATACTTATTTTCTTTTTCACCAAATCCACTTCATCCTACCATTCACCCATAAAAAAAGGTAAGAACATTGTTCTCTATTTTTCTTATATTATAGAAAGGTTACTATTGAACTATGGTTGTGTCGTATTTGAAATATACGTTAGATATTAAAGTATTTCTTTCACAATGATCTTCAATAAGATTAAGCTCAAAGCTATTATCTTTAAAATTTATAGTATAAGTTCCTTTATTGTTGGAACATTGATAATTCTCAATTAATAATTTATCGTTTCTAAGTTCATAAGATCCATATTCGAAATAAAATTTCTCTTTTGGAAAATTATCACAAATAGAAAAAAAACCGTTTGATTCAAAATCAAGAATATTATAAAAGGAAATAGTAGTCCCATCTTCTAAAGTATCTAATACTAATTCACTTTTCCATTTACCAAGTAAAGGATATTCGTCTGGTTCAGATGGATATCTTTGGCATCCGAAAGTTAAAACCAACATTACTAACACTAAAATCTTTTTCATACTCTTATTCCTGTTTATTATTATTAATCAAATTAAAAAATAATACTCAATTTGAAAAAATTTTCAATTGGATAACTATGCAAAAGCCTAAACACCGATTAAAACTATTATATCATGGCATTTCGCAATTTCAAATAGGTAATACGTCATTATTTTACTCCTTTATACAACGTATGTGTATTTTCTAGTTTGCAGAAGTTGTGGGCATAGGAAAGGAAGTACTCCACAAGGAAATTTTAATGTCATTGCATGGAAAGAAGCGAAGTAAAATCAGATTACCGCGCTTCGCTCGTAATGACAGGTGTATCCGATCTTTGTAATTACATATTTTAGGGTGAATATCCTCTTCTTAAAAGATATAAACCAAAGCTAGCTTGGCGTTAATGTGGTCTAGCGAAAGTACGGCATTGTTACGTGACTCCATAAATATCAAGTTATACTCTACTTGGAAATCTACGGCAAAGTCTTTCCCAAAAGGGGAGCGTACTCTAAAGTTTGGGATAATACCAAAACCGTGCGATGCGTATTGATTTCTCAACCGAACTCGCTGAGTATTTGTTGAGAATATAAATTCATCTACTTGATATTCACCGTAAATATACGAAACACCTATACCACCGTATAATTCTAACTCATTCATTTCTCCAAACATTTTTTGGAAATTGAGTATTAGTGGATAGATCTCGTATTCATAATCACGTTCTATTTGTTCTTGTTCAGGAAGTGGATAATAAGCTATATAGTTTGCAGTCAAGCTAATTAAGTATTCTTGACTAAGATAAAAGTTAAAACCTAATCCGAAATTGAAACCATTATCCCAAAAGAAAGATTTCTCATGTGTAATAATACTATAACCACCGTTAACTGCGAACTCAACAGTTTTCTCATTTTCAGGATAAGGGTCGTAATCATCGGCTATTAAGTAATTAGGTATAAATGTTACAAGGCAAAAGATAGCTAGCTTAAATAAGTTGATTATTTTCATAACGATTTAAAATTTCAATAAATGTTGAATGCAAATTTAATATTAATTTGATAAGACTTCAAGAAGTTGATATTATTGTCAAATTAGTTGTTTGATGTTATTAGAAATTAAGCGATATAATCCTTATTTTAGTAGGAATTAGAAAATAAAAAAAGCTATAAAACATGACTCAAATGCAAGAAATTCAAGTTTACAAACCACAACATCATATTCGAATAGTAACTGCTGCTTCTTTATTCGACGGTCACGACGTCGCTATCAACATAATGCGAAGAATATTACAATCT
The DNA here is from genome assembly GCA_030426865.1 of bacterium. GTDB lineage: Bacteria > Bacteroidota > Ignavibacteria > Kapaibacteriales > UBA2268 > PGYR01. Next base: position 4,898 of record JAUHXN010000215.1, read on the forward strand.
ACTGGAGCAGAAGTTATTCACCTAGGACACAACCGAAGTGTGGCTGAAATAGTTGATTGCGCTATACAGGAAGATGCCCAAGGGATTGCTTTAACTTCTTATCAAGGCGGACATACAGAATACTTAAAATATATGTATGACCTCATCAAAGAAAGAGGAGCAAATATAAAAATATATGCCGGTGGTGGTGGTACCATACTTCCTGAGGAGATTGAAGAGCTTCAAGCTTATGGTATAGACCGAGTTTATTCTCCTGATGATGGACGGTCGATGGGTCTTCAAGGGATGATTAATGATGTCATCAAAGGTTGTGATTTTTCGACTTTAAAATCTAAAAGCGATAATGCTGAAAAGATTATCAATGAATCATTAGAACATCTTAATCCTACT
>JAUHXN010000216.1 GCA_030426865.1 bacterium
AACATCTTCATTTGAGTTTCTGTTGAGTTTTGTGCTTCATCTAGAATCACAAAGGCATTATTGAGGGTTCTACCTCTCATGTATGCAAGCGGATTAATCTCTATTATATTTCTCTCTTTCATTGTCTTATATTTTTCTGGAGAAAGCATGTATTGTAAAGCATCAGTTAGTGGTCTTAGGTAGGGGTCTATCTTCTCTTGTAAATCTCCAGGAAGAAAACCAAGTGATTCGCCAGCTTCTACTGCGGGTCTTGTTATTACGATTCGTTTTACTTCATTTAGTTTTAATTCTCTTAGTGCCATTGCAACAGCAAGAAACGTCTTACCTGTACCGGCCGGCCCAATAGAAAAAACTACATCATTTTTTTTAACTTTTTGAAAGTATTCAATTTGTGTTTTAGTTTTAGTCCTTATTTGATTCTTGAATCCTTTATATATTACATTATCATCATTTTTGATAGAAAATGTTTCCGGAGTAGATTTATTTATAGTAGTTAATTGAATAACAGTTTTTACATCTGTATCATTCAGAACACCATTCTTTTTTAACATATATAGTAATTCTTTAAATACAGAATCAAGTACTTTTACTTCATCTTCTTCTCCAGTTATTATAATCTGATTACCTCTAACGAAAATAGTAGATTCAAACGCAGATTCGATAAGATTTAATAGTGAATCATTTGTACCAAACACTGAGACTAAATCAGTATCATCAAGATTTATATATTTTACAATTTCAGACATAAACTATTTGATTTCTTTTTATAAATAAAAAAAGACCTCATAGAAGTGAGTTTCTTCTATGAGGCCTAAAGTAATTCAATTTCTGAATGAATTATTGACCATCTGTACCAGTGCCACCTGTTGTAGCATTAGCTTCAGAAGCTTCTTTTTTCATTCTATAATATTTTCTTTCAGCTTTCAATTCCTCAGGATTCTTAGGACCTTTAGGAGGTATAGAAAGTACCCATCCTGGTTGAATAACATCAGGGTTTCTTATTAGGCTAGTATTTGCTTGCCAAATCTTTGGCCATTGATTCGGATCACCATAGATTTCAGTGTTTCCAGCAATGTTCCATAGACAGTCTCTATTTTCTGCCCAAGTACCAACTGTATAAGTAGTAATTTTCTTTTCTCTATAAAGACCTTTTATGTCCTTACCCAGCTTTACCATTCTAGGATAAATATCTGGTAATAAAGAAATCTTATTATTTCTTAATTCCATGTATTGTCTATCTAATTCTTCAACTTCAGATCTTCTGTCTGCTAATTCATCATTAGATAATCTTTGCATTTCTCTAACTTTACCTTCCAATTGACCAAGCTTTTGTTTGAAAGCTTCTAAATCAGCTGCATTAGCACCGATTAATTTCATTAGTGCATCATTACAATCTTCTAATTGCTTTTTAGTATCAGCAATTTTTGCTTTGATCTCATCTTGATCGCCTTTTATAGAAGCTAATTGATCTTCTAAACTTTTGATTTTTGATTTATAATCATTAATTCTAAGTGTCGCTTCATCTTCTGTAAGTTCTAAATCAGGTTTAGATGCAGGAGGCATTTGAGCTATCAAATTACCACCAGCTAAAACTGAGAACAATAGTATAATTATTATGTTTTTCATTTTTCCTCTAAATATATTGTTTTACTGAATAAAAGTAAATTAATTGTTATCTGGCCAAACGTTCGGCCATTGTGACAATTTATCTTTAACAAACTGAGTTTTTTCGTTACAATCGTTTAACTCAGACTCTCTACTTTTTAGCTCAGATTTCAATTTATTCAAATCCGCTTTAGCAGTTTGAATATTTTCTGTAAGAGTAGCTTCTTGACGTCTTAAATCTTGTAACATAGCTAACTGCTCTTCAGTTATCATACTAGTACAATCAGTTAAAAACAAACTAGATGCCGCGAATATTATCGCTGCTGCAGTCGTTTTTACTACTTTATTGGATAACATAATGTATCCTCCGATATCATTAATTAATAAATGTTAAATAGTATTTTTCAAATATCGTAAAAAGTAATTTTAATTACTAAATAAATAGTCTATTTAGTTATCAAAATATTTTAACAATGACTATTTTTCTAAACAAAATTAAATTTAAGTCCTATTTTAATTAATTTTGTACTAATATTCAAATTAAAACTATAAATAATAGCCATATGCAATTCAATAAAAACTTCAATTTTAAGGAAAGAGAAAAAAGTTGGTACCAGAAATGGGAAGAAAATAAAATATTTAAAGCAGATGAAAATTCTGAAAAAGAACCTTATTCTATTCTAATGCCCCCTCCTAATGTAACAGGAATGTTACACTTTGGACATGTTCTAAATCATACCCTACAGGATTTATTTATAAGAAGAATGAGAATGGATGGGAAAGAGGTAGTTTGGTTCCCAGGTATGGATCATGCTGGTATAGCAACCCAAACCAAAGTTGAACAAAAGTTAAAAGAAGAAGGTCTAACCAGACATGATTTGGGAAGAGAGAAATTTGTAGATAAAGTATGGGATTGGAAAGAAGAATACGGTGGAATAATATTAGAACAATTAAAAAGACTTGGCATTTCTTGTGATTGGGATAGAACCTTATTCACAATGGATGAGACTGCATCTAAAGCTGTTGAAGAGATGTTTATTAGATTGTATGATGAAGGCCTTATATATAAAGGTAAAAGAATAATTAATTGGTCCCCGCTTGCACAAACAGCTCTTTCTGATGAGGAAGTAGAGTTCAAAGAGGTACACGAAAAATTATATACAATGAAGTATTATTTCAAGGGAACCGATAGCTATTTGAAGGTTGCTACAGTTAGACCCGAAACTATTTTTGGAGACATAGCAGTAGCTGTAAACCCTAACGATATTAGATATAAGAAACTTATTGGTCAGAAAGTAGTCGTACCTATAGTAAATCGTGAAGTAGAGATTATAGGTGATGATTATGCTGATCCAGAATTTGGGACTGGTTGTGTAAAAATCACTCCTGCACATGACCCAAATGACTTTGAAATTGGTCAAAGACATAATCTAGAATCTATAAATACGATCAATCCTGATGGAACTATGAACGAATTAGCAGGTAAATACGCTGGCTTAGATAGATTCGAAGCAAGAAAGTCTGTTATAAAGGATTTGGAAGAATCAGGATTAATGGAAAAAGTAGATGATTATACTCACAATGTAGGTTTTTCACAACGTGGTGGTGAACCTATAGAACCATATCTATCAGATCAATGGTTTGTTAATATGAAGCCACTTGCAGAACAAGCTCTAAAAGTTGTACAAGATGGCGAAATCGAATTCCATCCTAAACATTGGGTAAAAACTTATGAACATTGGATGAACAATATCCGTGATTGGTGTATTTCGCGACAATTATGGTGGGGTCACAGAATTCCTGTTTTTTATGATGAAAATGGTAATCATACTGCTGCTAGTAGTGAAGAAGAAGCTAGAACTAAATTAAACCTTCCATCTGACGCAATTCTCAGACAAGATGAAGATGTACTTGATACGTGGTTCTCTTCTTGGCTATGGCCACTTACAACTATGGGTTGGTTCGATAAAAATGGGAATGAGAATCTAGATAATCCTACTATGAAGAAGTTCTCCCCTACTGATTTATTAGTTACCGGGCCGGATATTATATTCTTTTGGGTTGCTCGAATGGTAATGGCTTCAAAAAACGTAAAAGATGAAATTCCTTTTAAGAATGTTTATTTTACAAGCTTAATTAGAGATGGACAAGGTAGAAAATTATCTAAGTCACTAGGTAATTCACCTGATCCTCTTAACGTTATGGACAAGTACGGAGCTGATGCTGTTCGTTTCACAATTCTTTATCTAGCTCCACTAGGTCAAGACGTAAGAATGGAAATAGATTTCGAAGCTCAGGATATTCCTTCTATGGAAGTAGGACGTAACTTTGCTAATAAATTATGGAATGCTGGGCGATTCCTTAACATGAAAGCAGAACAATTTGGTTCTACTGATGAGATGCTTACCGAAAGTGAATTAACCCTTTCTGATAAATGGGTACAATCAAGATTACATGAAACTATATCTAAAATTGATGATTGTCTTAATAATTTTAAAGTGACCGAATACTCCAAAACCTTATATGACTTTATTTGGTCTGATTACTGTGGTTGGTATATCGAATCATTAAAAATTGAATCCTATTCGAATTCTGATGATCTAAATAAGAAGAAAATAGCATTTGCAATCAATATTTTCAATGAAGTACTTAAGTTACTTCACCCAGTAATGCCTTTTATTACTGAAGAGTTATGGCATTTACTTAACAGGAAAGATGAGAACGAAAGTATTTCTACTCAACAATTAAACAAATCGGATATAACTGCAATATCACAACCTGCAATTGATGATTTTGATAAAATAAAGACAATAGTAGAAACAACAAGGAGTCTAAAATCAAGTACTCCTAGTATATCAGCAGAACAAAGACTCAAATTAGGTATAACTACTAGTATCGAAGTGACTCAACTAATACAAAGCAATCTTTTACTTTTAAAAGAGCTCACAAAATCAACAGAATTAGTTCTGAATGAAAATTCTGATGAGACTTCAATAAAAGGAGTTACAAACTTTGCGGAATTGAATCTTTATGTAGGTGATGCTGTAAATCCGGAACAAGAAAAGGAAAGACTAAATACTGAGATAAAACGATTAGAAGGTCAAGTACTTGGTATCAATAAAAAGCTATCAAATTCTAGTTTTGTAGATAACGCACCAGCCAAAGTAGTTGAAATGGAAAGAAAAAAACTAAGTGATATGAGTGAAAAGATTGAACAATTAAAAGAAAGTTTAATTTCGTTCTCATAAGATTTCGAGTTTTAAGCAATAAGTATTATATTGACAACTGAATAATAACATAATCTGAAAAATGATGGAAAAGAACCCAAAACTATTATTACCAGAAATAAAAGATCTTCATAAATTAGAAGTTTTTGAGCAAAATGGTGGTTACCAACAGGCAAGAAAAGCACTAAAAATGGAGAAATCTGAGATCGTAGATATTGTAAAAAAATCTAATCTTCGTGGTCGTGGTGGAGCTTGTTTCCCTACAGGACTTAAATGGTCATTTATGCCAGATGGTATAGAAAAACCAAATTATCTTGCTGTTAATGGTGATGAAGCTGAGCCGGGTTCATTCAAAGATAGAAGAATATTTGAATTTAATCCACATCTATTATTAGAGGGTATATTGATAGCTGGTAAAGCTATGAATCTAAAAGCTG
>JAUHXN010000217.1 GCA_030426865.1 bacterium
CTATTAATAAGTTCAATTGTTGATAAAAAAAGCTTGATTTTTACATTATATTTGCAGATTAAATTAAATTAAATTAAATTAAATTAAATTAAATTTGACCTCACATTTATTCTACTCAATTATTAGAATGATAAAAGTTGCCTCTGTGGAGGTGATGTACCTACTTTTTGTTGTGGAGGCTTCGATGGTGTATGTAAAGATGAGTGCTGTAATAAAGTAGAACTATGCAGTACAAAAGTGGATAAAAAACGAGGTCAAAATTGTAAACATAAACCTAAATGTGAAAAAAAATGTGAATATTCTGTTAACCCAAGTTATTATAATTCAAATTTGGAGTCTTTAGTAATGTCTTATAGTATGACAAATTCTATTACTTACTTTCATAGTCACGATCCATCAAAAACAATTGTACCCAAGAAAGATTGTTGTGCTACAAATTTATCTAAAAAATGTAAAGATGAGTGTTTTAACTGTTTTTATACATGTAAAAAAAATCCTGCTACTGGAAAATATTCTTGGAAAAATGGTAAAATACTGATAGATGCTTCACATTTGAACTCTAGTAGAAAAAATATTCCTTGTTGTGAAGGTACTCCGAACGAAGATTTGAATCATAAATCAAACTACTGCCAGCCGAATACTGGCTCTGGAAGAACATTACCGCCTTGTGGAACAATATTAGCTGCAAAACTAGGCGGACCATGCCACGAAGTTAATGAAAAAGACAACTTTTCAAATAATTCAGTTCTAACCGATCGAGCAGCTATTTGAAATACTTTATTACTATAGCTTTATTTTTAAATTTTTATGTTTCTTATGCGGAAGAGAGAGACATAAATATATACGGTACACTTTTAGGTTATACATGCAATATTGAATTTGATATGGAATATAGTTTAATTAATACTAATTTATTAGGAATTGAGACCACAACTTATTTAAAGTTTGGTGCTTCTATGTTTGGTGCTTATGATGTCGTGTTATCTTACAGTTATCCTATTGTAGGTTTTGTGCAGTACTTCGGAAGTGAATCAGGAGTAGATTTAGGTGTTAACTATTTTGAAAGGTATCGTCTTGATTTACTAGATAAAAGTTTACCCCGCTCGGAAAGATTATCATCACCTGAAACCTTTGAAGCGATTGGATTTGAAATTGGCTATAGATGGTATAGTGATAATGTTATTTATAGATTATCATATACTCCATCATTAATTGTTACTTCTAATTACTTAGAAATAAATCAGTTTTTGCATTTCGTTGGTTTCAGTATGGGGTACAGTTTTTGAAATATTTTATTATTTTCATATTACTTTCTTCCTTTTCATTGGCTAATACGGATGAAAGAGTCTTCCTTTACTACGAAATACAAGGGCCACAAAAAAGTTTATTAGCACCAAATTTAGAAGTAAAATTATTAGATTTCTCAAATGATTCTATAAATGAAGGTAGCTTAAGATTAAGAGGAGGTGTTGCTCTACTTAATTTGTTGGTTTTTACTTTCCAACCTTCTTATTTAGTAGGACTTCACTATGTTACTGGAGAAAAGAAAAAGTTAGATCTCGGAGTTGCTATAGTTTATGAAAAATATAAGGATTATGACTTATTTAATTCTGCTACCTCACTTAGTTTCACAATTGGTTTCAGACATACTATCGGCGATGATTGGTTTATTGGTTTTGCGGCTTGTCCCACATATTCAAAGGCAAATATTCCAAGTTATCCTGTTAGCTTCAAATTTGGATTTTCACTTTAGCTACTTTCTTTTCGGCTCCTTTTTTTTATTTATAGCCCCCATACAATAAATAACTTAATAACAAGTTTAAACACCATTCATTATTTGTTTGCAATTGCTTCTTTTTGATAGTAATTTTGCAACTACCAAAAAAGATAATATTCGGAGATTAATATGCCATTCGTTCCAGCATCGGACAAAGATAGAGAATATATGCTAAGTAAAATTGGCGTACAAAATTTTGAACAATTAATAGAAAACATCCCATCTGAAGTACGTTACAAAGGTGGTATGGACTTCCCTGAGCAACTATCAGAGTACGAAATAACTCGATTGATGCACTCTTATTCTAACATGAATAACTCAGCTTCATCTCATATCTGCTTTATGGGTGGCGGTGCGTATGAGAGATATATCCCTTCTATAGTAGGTGATACTATTAATAGAGCAGAATTCCGTACTGCATATACTCCATACCAAGCAGAAGTATCTCAAGGTACTCTGCAGGCTATGTATGAGTTTCAAACAATGATTTGTGAACTTTATGGTATGGATGTAGCAAATGCATCACTATATGATGGAGGTACTGCTCTTGCCGAGGCCGTGCTTATGGCTGCTGCTATCAATCGCAAAACAGAGTTTGTTTATGTAGGTACTATCAATCCTAATTACAAAGATGTAGTAAAAACTGTAACACAAGGCAGAAAGTTTACTTACCATGATGCAATAGCTGCAGACGGGACTACAGATTTCGAAAAGTTGAAATCGTTACTAAGTGATAAAACTTCGGCTGTAGTAGTTCAACAACCTAATTTCTTAGGTACAGTAGAAGAAGTACACGAAATAGAAAAACTAGCTCATGAGAATGGTAGTTTATTTATTGTTGCTGCTGATCCATTTTCTGTAGGAGTTTTAGAAGCTCCTGGTAATTATAATGCAGATATAGTAATTGCTGAAGGACAGCCATTAGGTATTCCACTAAGCTTTGGTGGACCTTACTTAGGTATCTTTGCTTGCAAACAAGAATTCGTTAGAAAAATTCCAGGTAGATTGACTGGTGTTACTCAAGATTTAGACGGTAAAAGAGGGTTTGTATTAACATTACAAACACGTGAACAACAAATCAAGCGTGAAAAAGCAACATCTAATATCTGTACTAACCAAGGTCTTTTCATGTTAGCTGCTACAGTATACATGGAGACTATGGGTAAATCAGGTGTTAAAGAAGTTGCAGAGCAATCTTTCCATAAAGCACATTACTTAGCTGATAGAATAGTAGAATTAGATGGTTACGAATTATTCAACGATAAACCGTTTGTATTCGAATTTGCAGTAAAAGTTCCTGGTGATATAGTAGCTCTATTAGATAAGGCAAACGATGAAGGATTCTTAGCTGGTATCAATGTTTCTAAATATGCTAATAGTCCAAATACATTATTAATTGCTGTTACTGAGACAAGAACTAAAAAAGAAATGGATGATTTCGTTGAATTCTTGAAACAATTCAAATAAAAGAATAAGTATAAATGACTGAAGATAGTAAACAAAAATTACACGAAAACCCCGTCAAAAGACATCTTGTCGTAGGCGGGGTTATTTTATTTGTAATATTGATTTTCTATCTATTCACGGATTATGGAGCTATCAACAAATATAGCTACATTACTAAAGAAAGTGACCTATCCGAAAAGGCTGAAAAACTCGTTGCAGAAATAGATTCTTTAAAAAAACTAGAAGTTCAAATGAAAAAAGATACTTTAGAAATAGAGCGTCTAGCACGTGAGAAATACGGAATGATCAAGCCAGGTGAGAAAGTAATATTCATCAAGAAAAAGAAGAATGATGAAGAATCTGGGGATTGATATTGGTGGTTCATTCATCAAATTCGGCATAGTCGAAGACAAAAAGCTAATTCACAACACTGAGATTCCGAATATTGCTAATAGCATTTCAGAATTCGAAACTTCTATTAAAACTACAATAGCTGATTTATCTAAAAGGTTCTCTCACGAATCGATCGGAATTGGTTTCCCAGGTACAATTGATAAATCAGGTGATATAGTCTCAGCACCAAATATGAAATATTGGGAATCCGAGAATATATTGGAAGTATTTAGTAAATTTACAGACCTACCGATATATTATCAAAATGATGCTTATCTAGCTGGATTCGCTGAAGCTAAGCTTAATGAACTAAGTGAATATTACTTCGTTACACTTGGTACAGGTATAGGTAGTATATTAGTCAGAGACAAAGAGTTAATATCTTCTAAAGCTGGAAGCTCAGGTGAGTTAGGGCATATTATCATCGATTTCAAAGAGAAAGGAGATGATTATAGAACAGGCATTTTCGAGTCATATTTTAATGCTAATGAGTTTGTAAATAGAGCTAAATCGGATTTGAAAAATTTTCCAAATTCTATGCTTAATTCACTTGATTCATTCACAGTAAGAGAAATATCCGATGCTGTAAATATTGGTGATGATCTGGCAATTATAAACTTCATGGAAATGGGAAAGTTATTAGGAATTGGGCTTAGTTCTGCTGCTAATTTGACTGGAATTCCTATATTTGTGATTGGTGGTGGTATTAGTCATGTAAATAATCTTCTTTTCGATACAGCAATGAGCGAAATGAAGAGAAGAGTAATACCAGAACTCAAAGTAAAAGTATTAATTATAAAATCAAAATTGCATAATGAAGCTGGAATATTAGGTGCAGCTTTATACGCAAAGGAAAAAATGAAATGACTAAAGAAATAATAGAAACACCACATGCTCCAGCGCCAGTTGGCCCTTATTCACAAGCTGTAAAGGCATCCGGTTCGATGTTGTTTATATCTGGACAAATACCATTAGATACTAAAGGTAATTTGGTAGGAGAAACTATTGAAGAGCAAACTCAAAAAGTAATAGAAAATATTAAAGCTATACTTGCTTCGCAAGGTCTAAGTTTGAATAATGTTGTAAAAACAACTGTACTAATGACAGATTTGAGTAAATTTACAGAGATGAATGAGACTTATAATACTTACTTCCATGAATCTAAACCAGCAAGAGCTACTTTCGAAGTTAGTCGTTTACCTAAGGATGTTCAAATCGAAATAGAAGCAATTGCAGTATGCTAAAATTGATAATCATATTGATTACTTTTTTATCGATTTCTAATATTACTTTAGCTCAGGATAGCACTAGTATTATACAATCTGAGACAAAGACTGTCCCAATGTCTAATAACGATTATATGTCAAAATCTCCGAGTGAAGCACTTTGGAAATCAATTATACCTGGCTGGGGACAATATTATAATGAAGAATATTGGAAGGCACCTATTTTATTTGGCGCGGCAGTAGGGTTGGGTGGATTGATTTATTATTATAATAGTGAGTTCAATAGCTATAGTGACCAATTAGAATCTGCAACTAAAACTGGAACAAAAATACCAATAGAATCTCCCGAAGATTTGAGTGATACTTATTACCCTATTAAAAAAAACTTACTCACTGATTTACAAATCAGACAATTAAAGGC
>JAUHXN010000218.1 GCA_030426865.1 bacterium
TAGCAAGCAACGTCAGTTGAAGTATATTCACTTCAGCTTTTACTTATAAATACTTTCGTTTTCGTTACAATAAAGGCGTATTACTCAGAACAAAAATCGGATATATTTCTTATACTTTCTGGTTTTGTGTTAGGGCTTGGCTTTGCTAATCATCTAACTTCTTTTATGCTTATACCGGCGGGTTTGATAATTTTCTTTGCTAAAACGAAAACTATGAATTCGAATAGTCGCTATAAGTTACTAGCATATATCATAGGTGCAACTCTTCTGGGAGTATTACTTTATCTTTACTTACCAGTTCGTTCTGCTCAATCACCTTTGTTTAATTGGGGAGAGGTTCATCGAAGCTTTGATAAATTTATATACCATGTAACAGGTGCACAGTATCAAGTTTGGATGTTCAGTGATTCAGCCGCATCCAAAGAGAATTTTAAATTATTTTTTGAACTAATCCCGTCTCAGCTTACTTGGATTGGAGTTCTATTTCTCTTCTATGGTTTTTATGTCTTATACAGAGGTAGTAAAACGATATTTGGGGCATTGATTTCAACAGCAATATTGTGTGTACTTTATTCAATGAATTATTCAATTCATGATATCGATTCTTATTTCGTAACGGCTTATGTAGTTCTGTTTATTATTGTTGGTCTAGCCGCTAAACAATTGATTAATTATCAAGTGAACTTAGTTTATTTATTTGCATTTATACCTATTTTCAATCTTTACTCTCACTACGAAACTTCAGATTTATCAAAAGATAGAACTGTAAGCGAGTATTATAGATTAGTAACTGAATCCGCAGAGCCAAATGCTATAATTATCTCTGCTCAGTGGGACTTCTGGGTTTCTGCATTTTGGTATAAGGACAAAATAGAGGGTAAAAGGCAAGATATAACCCTGATTGAAAAGGAATTACTTAGAAGAACTTGGTATGTCAATTCTCTTGGAAATTGGTATCCTGATATTCAAAAACAAAGTATCAAAGAAATAGAATTGTATCAAGAACAACTAGAAAAGTTTGAATCTGATTTACCCTATGATGCTAGATTGATACAGTCACGTTTTATTAGTATGATAAATAGTATGATAGACTATAATTATGGCAAAAGACCAATTTATTTGACTTTTGATATATTACAATCTGATCCTGAAATAGCTAAACAGTATGTAAAAATACCAGAGGGGTTTTTAATCAGATTGAGTAAAACAGAAGATGATATAAGATTAAACTATGAGAATTTTGATTTGAGTATTCTCGCAGAATCTACAAAAGACAAAAAAGACAAGTTACACGAAATGTCACGAAATATAGCTTTGGTCAATCTAAAAGCAGCTCTAAATTACTCAGAATATAAGGGAGACATTGAAAATAAGAACAAAATTATTAATTCTATAAATGTATTAAATAAAACGAATTAATTTTTTTTTGTTTTACTGTTACTTTTTGTAAATTAGATTGTTAATACTGTAACATCAACTCAAAAAGTGAAAAATTATGAAGTCTATCTACAAATTACTTATTATATTTCTTTTAAGTAGTACAGTCCTGTTCAACTCTTGTTCAGAAGACGACCCAATTGTAACACCAATTGAGGGAGATTTGGTAGCAGAATTTGGATTAGAAACTTTACCTGATATACCATATCCACCCGATAATCAATACAACCCTGATAGAATAGAATTAGGAAGGTTGTTGTTTTATGATCCGATACTATCGGCAGAAAAAGCATCCACTTGTGGAACATGTCATCATCCTGGATTAGGATTCGCTGATGGGCGTAAACTACCAGCTGGAGTTGGAAATTCATTAGAGATTGGTCCGAAACGTCAATTAGGTGTGTCTAAAACAACACTATTACCTATAGGCGACGTACCTCGTAACTCTCCAACTGTTTTTAATACAGCTTTTAACCTTGACTCTACAGGTAAGTTAACTCCATTTGGGGTTATGTTCTGGGATGGAAGAGCAAGAGGCCTAGAAGATCAAGCAGTTAAACCTCCTACTTCGAGAGAAGAAATGAAAGGAGATTTACATTCGCCTAATAACGTTCTTACTTTCTTATGTTCTAGTATGGATAAAGTACCAGAATATATGCGTTTATTCAAAAAAGCTTTTCCTGAAGAAGCTAAAGAGTACGAGGAAAGAGGAGACGAGTTTATGGTCACTAAGAAAATGTTAGGTAAAGCACTTGCTGCTTTCCAAAGAGAATTGGTAACAAGAAATTCGGCTTATGACAGATTTGTAATGGGTGATAAAGATGCGTTAACAGACAATCAGAAGAAAGGGCTTAGGTTATTCTTTACAAAAGCAAAATGTAACACTTGTCACAATGGCCCTAATTTCTCAGATTATAAATTTGTAGTTCAAGGTGTTCCTCAAATTGGTCCGGGTAAAAAGCTTCTTGCTGGCGAAGATTTTGGTCGAGAAGAATTTACTCAACAAGTTTCTGGTAGGTTTGCTTTTAGAACTCCAACTTTGAGAAATGTATCCTTAACAGCTCCATATATGCATGATGGTGTATTAGAGACATTGGAAGATGTTGTTCAGTTCTATAACAATGCTTCCCGTCCTCGTCACCCTAAAGTAACTGATGATATGCTTCACCCAGTTCTCAGAGACCCTCTAGGATTGACGGATGAAGAAGTAGATCAATTAGTTGACTTTATGAAAGCACTTGAAGACAATGGGTCACTATTAGATCCTAAACTAATGGAAATACCTGACAAAGTTCCTTCTGGATTACCGCCTCTTAATGGTGCTGTTTTCAATAAATAGAATATTCCTATGACACCATATTTTAGATTAATTATTAAATATGGTGTCATTATCTTTATAGTGATTTCTAGCTATAAACTCTCAGAATTATTATTTCTAGATAAAACATTAAGTTTAGATACTTATAGTTTTATTATAGTTGTTATCTCCATTATTATTGGGTTTTATTTCTCGTATAATCACTCAAAAAACGAACAAATTTTTCAACCAACTAATACTTACCACCTAAAGAATAATATTGAAATTTCTAAAAGAGAAATGGAAGTTCTGGAATTATTATCAGAAGGATATACAAATAATGAAATATCTGATATTCTGTTTATTTCTTTAAATACAACAAAAACTCACTTATCTAATATTTATTCGAAACTAGGTACCAATAATAGAGTTCAAACAATCAAAGTAGCTAGAAATTACGGATTAATTGGGGACTAGTACTAAGAATCATACTTTTGGGTGATGTTTCGAACTGTCTAATTCAATAGATTTGCCGAGTTTTTTAATCAAAATAAAAGGAGATTTATTATGAAAAATATTATCTACAAATATGGGATAATTTCAGGATCAATAATCATAATTTCAGCTATAATTACAATAATTATGGTTGATGATTCTGGTAGTTTTTCAATTGCAGAATGGTTAGGTTATCTAATCATGATAATCGCATTATCTATGATTTTTGTAGGTATCAGAGACTATAAAAAAAAGAACGATAATAAAATTGGTTTTAAAGATGCGTTTTTGGTGGGCTTAGGTATTTCTGCAGTTGCTTCATTGATATATGTTGTAGGTTGGGAAATATACTTTAGTTTTAAAGGAGAGCAGTTTATAAATGATTATACAGCAAATAGTATTAAAGAATTAGTTGAAAGTGGAGCTAGCTCAGATGCTATAGAAAAAGTAAAATCAGAAATGAATGAGAGCATGGAAATGTATAGAAATATGCCTTATAGAATTGCAATTACTATTATGGAAATATTTCCAATAGCTCTTATCATAACTCTAATTAGTTCATTTATATTGAAAACAAAGGATTTCAAACAGCCAATTAATGAAAAGAAATAATGTTATATTGAAAATAATATCTGACAATTAAATATATTTATTAATGTGAACAGATTAATAGTTTTCTTAGTTTTATTTCTACTGTCATCTAATTATTTGTTTTCTGAAGAAGAAAAGAATGTAATTGATATTCTTTCAGATGATTTCAATAGTGCTTTTGATGATCTTGGATTTATATATAAAGATATTTCAAACTTCGATTCTTACACTGCTTTGAAATTGGGTGTGATTGGTGTTGGTACAGCAGCTCTAATCCCAATTGATGAACCACTATATAATTACATCGAAAATAATAAAATAAAGGACTCAAGAGAAGAAGAGTTCTTGGAGGTTGTCGATAGATTTGGAACTATTCCAGTTGCTGATGGATTAGCAGTTGGTACTTATCTAGTTGGTCTTACTTTCGGAGATGAGTATATCCGTACAACTGGACGGTTAATGGTAGAAACACTAGTACTTTCTGGTTTTATAACTATTAGTACTCGTGTAATAATTGGACGCTCTAGACCCTATAACAGAATAGGTAACGGTACTTTTACGCCATTTACTTTCGACTTTCTTTATCATTCATTTCCTTCAGGTCATATCACTATTAGCTTTGCACTAGCTACAATACTCTCAAATAGAATAGATAGATGGTGGGCTACTGCTGGTCTCTATACTTTAGCGGCTCTAAATACTACTAGTAGATTGTATTTCTCTGAACATTGGGCGTCTGATACTTTTGTTAGTGCTTCTATTGGTGTGCTTAGTGCTATGGCAGTGATAAAGGCTTATGAAAATAGTATAGACAAAAGTGATAAAGATGAAAAGAAATATGATTTCGGCATATCTCCAATGGGTTTACAGTTTCAGTATAGATTTTAATACGTCAAATTATATAAAAAAAGAGGCAACCTTTACGAGATTGCCTCTAAGAGTAATTAGTATAACTAACTAATATTATTTACTTGAAGGAATAATATCGATAGTTACGTTTCTATTGTACATTCTACCTTCTGGTAAAGTGTTGTCAAAAGTAGATGCTGAGTTAGATTCTCCATATCCATAAGATATAATATTATCTACTTTGCTTGAAGAAGCTCCAAACTCACTTACGAAAATATCTTTAGCTTCGTCCGCTCTTTTTCTAGAGATACCTGCATTTACTTCTGTACTACCAATTGGGTCAGTGTGTCCAGAAACAACTAGTAATTCTTCATCGTCTACTTTAGGTGCAACTTTAGTTCTTAAGTCTTTTTCAGCGTTCTTAATCGCATCTGCTTGACCATAGTTGAACAAGATAGTATATCTCTCACCTATTTTAGTATTGTCCATTTCTTTTGTTAGACTAAATTCAGCTTCGTCTTTTATCTTAGTTCCATCAGCTTGTACTATTTCAATAAACCCTTTGTAGTCACCTTCGTCTTTACCTTT
>JAUHXN010000219.1 GCA_030426865.1 bacterium
GGTTTGCTCTAGAAGTCAGTATCCCATTGTTCTTATATATATCAAAAAGCTGTGTTCTGTATGTTATTTCACCTTGTTTATCAGTTTTACCTGTTATTACTTTGTCAAGATTTTCGAAGTTGATTTCATTTTTTACTTCGACATTGAAATCATAATCCTTGTATTTGTCAAAACTCAGGTGTTTTCTTCTCGTTGAAAAAGAGAGTTCGTAGTTCCTATTTCCTGCCACTGTCCCATAAAGATTATTCACTTGAGCCGTTATATGAAGTGAATCAGTATTAAAATATTCACTCTTTGAGGAACTTAACTTTATTCGCAATCTATCAGGCATAAATTCTTCAACTTTGAATGAATACCTCCCTAAATATATATCGCCACTAAGGTAGTATTCAGCCCAATATGTCCCTGTAAGAGCAGAGGTAGGGAATGAGACCTTGCTATCAAATCCACTTTCATCGTTCAAAGTAATCTTTATGTTCTTATATACGTTACCTAATGGGGTATATATTTTAGCACTTATGGGAACATTACTAATATTCTTCCAGTCTTTATCTCTGATTATACCGCTTAGAACTACAGTTTCACCCGGTCTATATATATTTCGATCCCCATAGAAAAAAGACTTGTAATCAGCCGAACTTGTACCTCTAGTGTCAAACTCATAATCATTAACTTGGAATTTGCCGTCAAGTGGTAAATAGTTTATATCATCCCCTCTTTTCGCAATGATAATAGCTGGTTCTACTTCAACAATTCCATTTCTATTATAATCTTTGAATATTGCAATTCCCGATGAATTGGTTTTTTTAATTTGTTCAATCTGATTTTTCGAACTTATTATCGAAATACTAACATCATCAAGACTTTCAGTTTGGCTTAATGAATTAGCGAATACATATAAGTCATTTTTGGATTTCTTTACAATCAGACCTAAATCAGAAAGTGAAACAAGCTGACTACTCTGAACCCAATACTTACTAGGTGATGATACAGTTAAAACGTATAATCCTTGTCTGTCTATTTTATCATCAACTCTAAAATTAAATACTTTGACTACTCCATTGCTTCCTAGACTCTTAGTGCTTTGAGTTTGTTCTAATACTATATCACCATATTTATCTGTTTCGTACGAATAATAATCTATCCAATCGCCTTCACCATCATAATGATACTTACTACGTTTACCTCTGTTAAAAAAGCTTAATAGATTATTCTCATAAATCTTAGTGATTGTTATTTTCACACTATCTAAACCTACTATAGAAAGACCTATATTCTTGCTCTTGTTTTTAGATAAGTATATCATATCCTTCGCAGTGAAATCGATAGAAGGTTCTAATTGAGAAAAGTTTATATCAACTACATATTCTGATCCCAAAGTCCTTTCGTAAATACTTTCCAAATTTTCATTTAACTTTACTTCATAAGCTGTTGATTCTTCAAAATCTCCCTTAATTAAGATACCATAGTCAGTTACTTCTGCTTCAAAATCTACTTTTGGGTCAATTTCTATTTGATTCTTTTTGAATTTGTTTACGTCTAATGCTTGACTTAAATATAGTCTAATGTTTGATTTCCCATTGCTTGTACCCACCTTGTGGTCTAATACTTCTAGGTCATCAATAGATGGGATTTCATATTCAGAAGTAAGAACTTTTGTAGTTTTCCAATCAACTTTGTTTACTTGGATACCCTCTTTAAGTGCTATTTTAATAGACTTGTTCTTATATTTTCTCGCATCAGAAAGTGGTAATTCGAAGACTACTTCATCTGAAAAAGAAGAGGTAGTTAATCTAGATTCTAATTTTTTCCCGTCAATTTCTAATTCTAGATTATTAGCAACATCTACAGGGTTTACCTCACGATTAAAATTTAATTGTAAGTTTAGTATATCTTTATTAACATTGTTTTCTCTTATTTTCCATTGGCCAATTACCTTAATTAGCTCAAATTCACTGGTTTCTAATTCTATTTCTTCGTCACTGACACTCTTTAATTCATTAAATAAACTTAGTGCTTCTTTTTTTAATAGTATCTTATATTTCGTTTCTGGTCTATATAATTCATTTGGGTGAAACTCTAGTTTGTTTTTAGTTACCCATCTAATACTACCTTCTATTCGTGGGTCAAACTCTAAGAGCGTATTATCCATCCATAGACCTAATAAAGAATCATTTTTAACTTCGTGAGAGGATTCGAAAACAATCGTTTCGTTTGTTCTGAATTTTGTGTCTGTATTGTCAATTTCAAATTCGAGTTCGTATTTATCTGTACATGAAGCTAAGAGAATTATCAGGAGAAATAGTGTCTTTTTCATTTTGGTTACCGGTTGGATTTCTTTTCGTACAATATATAATATTCGCAGCTGATTTCCAACTTCGATGATTTTCGAATTGTGAGAGTCGTTTGGTTACGGTTTATATTTTTTAGGGTAGAATAATGGGGGACGGTTATACTAATTCAATCAATTTCTGGCTGCAATTTTATAAGGACATATATACGATGCCTGAGCGGAGTCGATGGCAGAGTATAAGAAGTAAAGAGGACTTGAGATTGCCTCACTCCGTTCGCAATGACAGGAGTTAATGGACATCCTATATAGGTGATAAGTCAGTTCTTTCTTTACTAATATATAAACAAGTTATACTTAATTCCCTACTTCTCTATCTCAACGAATAGAGTAGCCGAGTTAGAGCTTACTACTTTTGCTTTTAGTAAATCGCCTTCTTTTTCACCATTGTATGGGAAAATACACATTTTGTTAGTGTCACTTCTGCCTTGCCACATTTCTTCTTTTTTCTTGCTTGGGCCTTCTACTAATATCTCGTGAGTCTTTCCAACTTCAGCTTCGTTTATCTCACCAGCTATTGCTCTTTGCTGATCAATTATTTCTTGTAATCTTCTAGTTTTTACTTCTTCGGGAACGTCATCAGGATACTTCTTCTGTGCAAGCGTATTACCTCTTTCAGAGTACTTAAACATAAATGCGCCATCATACCTAACTTCCTTCATCAAATCAAGTGTCATCTGATGGTCTTCTTCGGTTTCAGTACAATATCCAGAAATTATATCAGTGGAAAGTGCAACTCCGGGAACGTGTTTTCTAATCATTGCTATTCGTTCCATATACTCATCTGCTGTATAGTCACGACGCATTTTTTTCAATATTTTGCTACTACCGGATTGGACAGGCAAATGAATAAAATTACAAATATTGTCATAGTTCTGATGCGCATAGATTAGTTCATCACTCATATCGTGAGGGTGACTTGTCGAGTATCTAATTCTCAGATAGGGTAGAGCTTGCGCTATACCTTCTAATAGTTTTGGGAAGTCCTTTTCAGCTTTTTTGTCATTGTAGCTATTTACATTTTGACCTAATAAAGTTACTTCTTTTACACCACTTTCATATAGACCAATCGTTTGTTGAAGTATTGACTCGTAACTACTTGAGCGTTCTCTACCACGTGTATATGGCACTACACAAAATGCACAGAAATTATTACAGCCACGCATAATTGATAACCAAGCACTTACGCCTTCGGTTCTAAGTGGAGTTATATCTTCGTATGTTTCTACTTTGCTTAGCTCGACTGCTACGCCTTGTTCACCTCTAATAGCTTCATTTATCAGTGACGGTAACGAGCGGTACTCATCGGGACCAACAACTATACTTACTAGGTCTCTTTCACCAATTAGCTTAGTCTTTAATCTCTCAGCCATACAACCAAGGATACCAACTACTAGTTTGAATTTTCTTTTTTTATAACGACGTAAATGCGATAATCTATGGAAAATCTTTTGTTCTGCATTTTCTCTGATTGAGCATGTATTTAATAAGATCACATCCGCATTATCAGCAGTATCAGTAATTGCAAAACCATCGTTCGCTAAAATTGAAGCCACTACTTCGGAATCAGCAATATTCATCTGACATCCATAAGTTTCTATATAAACTTTCTTAGCTTTAGGGTTTTTGTTATTAGTCTCTACTTGCTTTTTGGGACTCATCAAATCTATATACATCTCAAATACCTTATTTTGCTTGTTTAGTTTTTTTTATGACTTCTAAGTTAAGAATAAATTGACTATAAAGTCAAGTTACCTAGTCTGCAGCCATTAGTAATTTATTAAATATTCCAATTTATTTTCCAATCTTGAATTAGGAAGAAAATTAGCTTCCAAATCATCTGCAAAAGGAACAGGTGTATCGAGTGAACCTACTCTAACAACTGGAGCATCCAGATAATCGAAAAGATTCTCAGTAATATAAGCAGAAAGCTCAGCTATTACTCCACCAGTTATCGTGTCTTCTTGTAACAGTAGTACTCTGTTAGTTTTCTTTACACTTTCTTCTATTATTTCTTTGTCAAATGGAACTAGTGTTCTTAAATCAATAATTTCGACATCTAACCCTTTTTGATCAACTAATTCTTTTGCCCAGTGAACACCATATCCATAAGTGATAATACTAGCTTTATTACCTCGATTTACATAGCTTCCTTTTCCAAGTTCTATGCTGTATAAATCATCATATATTTCTTCTCTTATTTTTCTATATAGTGCTTTATGCTCAAAGAAAAGCACTGGGTTTTCTTCATTAATACTTGCTACTAATAGACCCTTTGCATCCGTCGGATTAGAAGGATAAACTAGCTTTAATCCTGGTGTTTGGAAGAACCAACCTTCAGTAGATTGCGAGTGGAATGGTCCCGCACCAACTCCAGCACCAGTTGGCATTCTTATGAGTACGTCCGCATTTTGTCCCCATCTATAATTGAGTTTGGCTAGATTGTTAACTATCTGGTTGAATCCACAAGTTACAAAATCGGAGAATTGCATTTCTACTATTGGCTTGAATCCTTCTATGGCCAAACCAAGTGCTGCACCTATTGCTCCAGATTCTATAATCGGAGTATTGCGGACTCTATCACGACCAAATTTATTTAAAAAGCCTTGAGTTACTTTGAACGCACCTCCATATTCTGCTATATCTTGGCCCATTAAGATTATTCTTTCATCTTGCTCCATAGCTTGCGACAAACCATCTGATATCGCTTCTATAAATCTTTTTTCTGTTTTTTTATCAGTTTTTGGACTTATCTCTATATGAGGATTAGATTTGTAAACATCTGCATACTCAGATTCTGTGTTAACAGTGATATCTGGTTCATCAAATGCACTTTCTACAGCTTCGTCTATATAGTCGGCGA
>JAUHXN010000220.1 GCA_030426865.1 bacterium
CGTATTACAATGTCATTTTGAATTTCCCTTGGTCTCACGTAGCTATTAGTTCACTACCGATTATCCCTTGTGTCATCATAGCACCTGTACCTACGAAAAGTAGTATGACGAATGCACCGAATAGTAGCTTATGTTTCAGCACCCATTCTAATTGGCGGCCATACCACTCAGTGAAAGTATCTAGCTGCACTTCAAACCAAAGTAGGAATCTATTGAATGGATTAGTTGGTTGCAAATCTTCGGATTTACCTATACGAGAGGCAAGCCACGGAGTAAGTGTAAACCCTACTAATAAACTAGTCAGAGTAGATGTAACTACTACTACCGAGTATCGGTACAAATACCACAACGTCAACTAAGGTAATAGATAGTGCCGAGAAACCGATTTCCATACGACCATCGAGAGCAGCAACACGCTTTTCTTTTTTCATATCCAAGTGTCGCTGTATATTCTCGAGTACCACAGTAGCATCATCGACCAGAATACCGATGATTAGCGACATGGCGAGCAGAGTCATTAGGTTCAGAGTATAGCCCAATAGCCACATAACCGCGAAAGCCGTAACCAACGATGTAGGAATAGCAATAAGTACAATTAATGAATTACGAAGACTCCGCAAAAATAGTAACATCACCAAAGATACTAGTAAGACAGCTAGAATCAAATCTACCACTACGGAGTTTACAGCTTCTATCGTATTGTCAGTACTATTATCTGTGATTGTGAAGTCGATACCAGATTCTTTGTTTTTCTGTTCTATCTCTTCGAATTTTTCTTCGATTAATCCAGACACATCAACGGCGTTTGCGTCTCCTTGTTTTTTAATAAGCAAGCCGATACCATTTTTTCCGTTATATCTACTTATAGAAGTTGGTTCTTTTATACCATCAACCACATTAGCGACATCACGGACGTATATGGGGCTACCTGGCATCGGCATTGCTATTTGTACGTTCTTAATAGCTTCAATATTCTCAAATTTCCCAGTCAATCTTACAGAGCTACTTACCTGGTCCGATTCGACTTTACCTGCAGGTAAATCTAGTCCAGATCTTTTTATCGCTTCTACAATTTGCAGTAAAGAGACTTTATTTAGCTGCATTTTAGCTCTATCTACTTTGACTTGTATTTCTCTTTCTTCACCACCAAGTATTGTTATTTCAGCAACACCTTTCAGCTGTTGTAATTGTGGTAAATAGTCATCTTTTAATCTTTGGTAAAACTCCGTAGCAGGGAGATTACTGACAGCACTAACAGAGATAATAGGCAAGTCATTAGGAGAAACACTACTCATCTCAGGACTATATACTTCGTCTGGCAAGTCTTTGCTGACATTATCAATATACCGCTGTGCATCTTGCATAGTCTTATTTACATCCGTACCATATTTCAGATTTGCGATAACAACTGATGCATTTGGTAGCGATTTAGTTACTATAAAATCGACACCTTCTAAATTAGAAAGTGCGTCTTCCACAGTTTTAGAAACGGAGCTTTCTACTTCTTCGGGTGATGCACCCGGATAGACAGTTTTGATAACCACTACTGGCTGATTGAAATCGGGCATTAGCTCATAGCTAAGGTTAGTAAAACCTATATAGCCTAATAAAACAAGCACACTAAATAGAACTATTATCAGCGAAGGTCTATTAATCGATATTTCTGTAATATTCATAATGGTTCCTATTTACTTACGCTTACATTAGCATTATCAAATAGGTTTATAAACCCACTAGTTACTATAGTATCGCCAATACTCAACCCATCGGAGACTACTACTTTTTCTCCTATTCTTTCGGTTATTGTTATCTTTTTCAGCTTTGCCTTTCCATTTTCAACAACATAAACTTGTGGGTTTGTGCTCGAGCCGATTAAGCTCTTTGTGTCTATGTATATCTCATAAGATTGCGTTTTTCTTTTCGATATAAATTTACCGAACATACCTGCTTTTATTAGATTGTCATTGGTGTTATTCACTTCAAAAATAATTGGGTAATTGTTAGACATATTTCCTTTGCTACCTATCACAGATACTTTCCCCTCTATCTCTAACTCAGGATAAGCATCTACGAAAAGCTTATAAGATTTATCTTTCTTGAAAAGGGATAACTGACTTTCTGAGGCATTAACAGTAAATTTCAACTTAGAAATATCAGTGATTTGTAATAGCGGCACACCTGGTGCAGCGAATGCTCCTACTTCTACAAACTTCATGGTTACAATACCATCGAAAGGAGCCCTAATAGTACTCTTGTTAATTTGTTCTTGAATTGTTTTCTGTTGATTTTTGGCTGTTAGCAAACCCAGCTCTACTTTCTCCAGTTTCACGCCTTGTATAGCATCAGCATCACTAAGTATTTTGTATCTTTTTACATCTACTTCCAAACCACTTATCTGTATTTCTACTGCTTCTAGCTGCAATTTCAGAAGTGAATTATCCAATTGTATTAGGGGCTGTCCTTTTCTAACTACATCGCCCTCATCTACAAGTATATTAGCAATTTTACCTTGCACTTCAGTGTTTAGCTTAACTTCTCTATAAGGAAGAAAATTACCAGCCATTTCTACTTCAAAATCAATTGGTTTATTGTCCACTACTTCTATGTTTACTTCTATTGCAGCTGATTTGTCGTATTTATATACCCTTTTCTCAGTTATATTTTTATTATTTATTAACTGGAATGCGATTATGGCTACTAATGCAATTGCTGCTATTATATATATTATTTTTTTCATAATTCTTTACTCTTTAATTGAGAGATGTCCTGTCAGTCTTTTGTATTCGAGATCTGATTTTAGAAAATCAATTAAGTTAGATAAATATTCTTGTTGTGATTGTCGTAGTGTATTGTCTGCGAGTAGTATATCTGTGATATTGGCTAAGCCTTGACTATGTTGCAATAGCGTTTGATTGTAAATAGTATTTGCCAATTCTACATTAGTTTTAGAATTTTCTATCTGTTTGAAAGTAGTTTGTCTTATGTTGATAGCGTTTTCTATATCTATCTTATTCTTATCTTTTATTATATCTATTTCTAATTCATTATTCTGAAGTTCAATAGATTTTTGTTCAACTTTCTTTGGAAGTACTGTGCCAGTGAATATTGGTACATTCAGCTTTAGTCCTACAAATCCGATAGGGTAAAAGTTAAGGAAATCATTCGGTTTTTCGTTGTAGCCAAACCCAGTAGTACCGTAGTTTCCGATTAGCATAAGAGAAGGTAATCGCTCATTTTTTAGATTAGTAATTTCCTGTTTGATTAGCTCCACTTTCTTTTCTTTTAACTTTACGTTTATCGGATTTACTTCGTAACTATTATTTGTTTTGCCAATTATTATTTCATCTGATATTTCAATATCTGCATCGTTTTTTCCAATAAGAAACTTCAGCAACTTGAGTGCTTGCAACTGCTGATTATTAAGAGTCTCAATCTTATTTTCTAGTTGATTTAGCTGTAGTTCTATTTTCTTAACATCTACGCCAGTAGCTAGTTGATTATCTTTCAGTAAAGTGACTGTGCTCAATAGTTTCTTACTATTCATCACATTACTATCCAGGAATATTTTTGTACTCTTGATTATTTGTAGATTATAATACAAATTAGAAACTTGATATATTAAGTCTTCTTCGGATTTTTGGTAAAGAAGTTGCTTCATTTCTATACCTTTACCACTAGCTGATATACCACCGAAAATTTGGGAGTTATATAGAGGCATTGTTAGTAATATGTTTGCATTGATATTATGTGGAACACCGAATTGTACTTCCTTGAATTTGCCAGCAGGGCCACCGAATAAACTCATAGGCATAATCTGATATGGCAAATCAGTGAAGTACTTATATTCAGAATTGAACTCCAATTTTGGAATCAAATTGGCATATACTTCCGACTCTTTCTCTCGGCTTATTTCTATCTCATTCTTGCTGATTTCTAGACTCTTATTATGTACAATAGCAGAGTCTATGCACTTCTGCAATGACCATTCCTCTGCCCGAAGCGATGACACTCCAAGCGCTGAGAATAGAAATATTCCAGCAATAGCGAAACGTTTGTGAATACTTACTAACTTCATAATTAAACGCATTTATTTATTGAACAATCGTTTCTAACCCACCTAAATCCTCCCTTGACAAGGAGGACTTGAATAGTAATATTTATTCCTTCCTCTGCCTTCGGCTCCACTCAATGACCGCAATTCGACAGGATTCACGACTAAATTTCTTTCCTCCTCAGTCTCTCACTTCGCTCGAGCCAGCTCCTCCCACGCCCAACGCGTGGCAGGCAAAGTAGCACAATTCATAGTAGCTCTACTTCTTATCCATCTCAACTACCCATATACCACGGATTTGGTTCACTCCGTAACCAGTTGCTTTATCATTCGGATACTTTTCTTTTATCTTACTTTGAGTTAATTTTTCTATATCTTTTTCTGGAGTACCGTGGCACTGCAAACACATAGCGTTAGTCTCTATTGGGTAATATCCGACCATTTTGCCATTGAACTCACTAACTTTAGAACCAAGTTCCTCGCCTTTTGCAATACGTTCATGTAGTACATTGATGAACTCAAGCTCATCTTTGTTAGCGACGTTACTTGGGTTACGAGGCTTATCACTTACACGCTTTATACTAACATTATATTCATTAGCACCTCTACCTATTTTATCTATAACAATATACCTGGTTAGTAATTTAATCAACAAACAAAGTCAAAAAGTACAGGCTCAACTTTCCGATATAACTACCATTTCACAAGAAACTTATTCAGGTATCCGTGTAATAAAATCATTTGTTAAAGAGCGCTTTTTTATTTCCAATCTAAATAAAGAAAATGAAAATTACCGAACCTATTCTATGAATCTAGTAAAAACTAATGCTTTTTTCTTTCCCGTAATGATGTTATTAATTGGACTAAGCACTATTTTAACTATTTATATAGGAGGACAAGAATATATTGCTGGAAACATATCAGGAAATGGAACAATATTAGAATTTGTGATTTATATTAATATGTTAACTTGGCCTGTAACAGCAATTGGATGGGTTACATCTATCATTCAACGTGCAGCAGCTTCACAAACTAGAATTAACGAATTTTTAGCAACTGAACCTAACATTTCTAACCCAACTGAAAAACCTACTTCTTTTAAAGGCAACATAGAATTTAACAACGTCTATTTTACCTATCCTGAATCTGGAATTGAAGC
>JAUHXN010000221.1 GCA_030426865.1 bacterium
TAGGGTGATTTGAAAAAAAGAAGAAAAATAGAATGGGAAAAGCATTATATAATAAGACCTTAAAAAGACAAAGCAACTCGCTTAAGAAACAATATGACTTTTCCAGAAAAGAAAATTTGGTATGAGTTTCTAAGGAAGTTAGACATACCAATTAATAGGCAAAAAATAATTGATATTTATATAGTCGATTTCTATTGCTCAGAAGAGATATTATCTATCCTTGAAAAAGAGTTACAATTAGATAGACATGAGTTAATAAATAAGAACTTTTGAATAAATCCCCCAACCCCCTTAAAATTTAAGGGGGCTAAGAGCAAAGTCAAATTCCCTCTTAAAGATTTAAGAGGGTTAGGGTGATTTGAAGAACATAAAGGCAATAAACATGAAAAACATATTAATCATAACATTCCTTTTTCTCAGTATAATAGATACTTATGCTGAGAAAGAATGGGTGTTAAAGTTTATGCCTGAAGAACAATATTCATTCGCTGTATTAGATTGTATAGATAGCTTGAACTGTATCGCAATTGTCAATACAAAAGCTCATTCTAGTATTTATAAATCATCAGATGGAGGAAATTCTTGGTTCAAATTCTCTTCATTTAACAGAAGTGAACCTGTTTTTGATACTATAAGAACTGCCTATCGATCTATAATATTAGATTCTCTGCATTTCTATATGATATTTACACAAGGAGCTGTTTTAGAAAAAAGTACAGATGGTGGTAAGTCATTTGAAAGAAAATACTTTGAAGAATTGTACAAAGTAAATAACGTTAAAAGATTTTATGATTTTACAATGTATACAGATCAAATCGGTGCTGCAATTACAAGACCTTACCTTCTTTATACTGTTGATAACTGGGAGTCATATAAAATAATAGTAAGACCTGACTCTATATTGGCTGGTGGCCCTTTATTCTATGTAGACTCTAACAATATTGCGATGATTAAATTCTATACTAATTCAGATGTTTTCATGAATTATAATATCACAAATGATGAATGGAGTCAATACAATATTGGTGAAAAAATACCCAATGGAGAAGAAAATAAAAGTATAAATGACTTACATTTTGTAAATGAGAATCTAATTTATGCTTGTGGCCATCAATTCACAGGAGTAAATCAATTCTCAAAAGATATTATTTGGAAATCAACCGATAGAGGGAAGACTTGGATTAAATTAATGGATCAGTTAAATGACCCGGGGTTTGGAATGAGAAGAATTTCTTTTAAAGATGAATTGCATGGTATTGCTGTGGGTAACTGGGGTAAAATATTCGAGACCACAGATGGTGGAGATTCATGGTTTCAATATCCAATACGAGACGAATTTGTTCAATTAAGTGTAGAGATAACTTGGGCAGGAGAGTATCCGATATATGGAGCAAATTTAACTGGCTTTTATAGACTAGAAACCATTACTGATGTAGAAGAGCTTAGTTCAGATGAAAAGTTCAGAGTCTTTCAGTCTGGTCACAACCTCGAGATTGCAATTAATGATGAATCTCACGCTATCTATAGATTTAGCTTATATAACAGTTCTGGTCAGACACTTATGACTAAGAATATAAAATCTAGTTTTGGTTTCGTCTTCGAGCCAGTTGAGCTGATAGACCTCACTAACGGCGTTTACTATTATACTATCTCTAAAAATAATGGTGTTGAGTTTAATGGTAAGTTGGTTGTGGTGGAGTGAGGCGAGCTAATAGGGATTAATAGTTTATAGATGAAATTCGTCACTCTGAGGGAAGTGAAGTATCAATTTCATTTCCTAGATTCTTCATTCACATTGTTCATTCAGAATGACAGCATTCCGTTCATAATTGCGAGAACTGAAAGGACGCTGCAATCTAGGCAAAAAAGAGATAGCCCACAACAATGCGAGGCAGTCAACGCTTCGCTCGCTATGACATCTTCGCTCTGACAGCCACTCTAACGCCATGGCAACACAAGCAAAGTAACAATAGTAAACTTCCAATTAAATCAAGAGAACAAAAAAAATACCATTCCCTGATATGAGAATGGTATTATCAATATCAATAATTTATTACTAATTTACCCTTCTGACTCAGGTATTTGTATAGCAATTATCCTAGTAACCTCAGGGTATTTGACTTTTATAAGCATTGCATCACCTGGTTTCTTATCTGCAATTATATCCTTCAGGTCTCTAGTATTATTGACCTCTTTTCTATCAGCTTCTACTATAACTCCGTTAGGGAAAAGACCTCTATCCGATGCCGCACTAAAACGCTTTACTTCAGTTATCAGTACGCCATTTTCAGTATCATACTCTTTTTTGATTTTATCAGTTAGCTTCTCAACTTTAAAACCTAATTTGTCAAAATTAACAGGTGAGTTTTTACCAACTCCAGTTTCAGCTTCAGAGTCACTATTATCAGCGAATCCTTTTTCATCTTCATCTCTTGCACGTAACTTTACAGTTTTATTTATTTTTTTACCGTCTCTAAGTATAAGTACATCGACCTTGTCACCTGCTCTTTTTTGGGCAATTCGACTTTGAAGTTCACCCGATGAGTATAGCTTCTCGCCTTCTAGTTCTAGTAGAACATCGCCAGCTTCTATTCCAGCATCTTCAGCAGCACTTCCTTTCAATATACTCTCTACTAATACTCCATAGACTTCATCTAATCCAAGAGCCTTTGCTACTACTTCATCTCTCACACTTTTTATACTTACACCTATATAACCACGATTGATCTCACCATCGTCTATAAGATCATCAATAACTGATTTCACCAAATCTACAGGGATTGCAAATCCATATCCGATATAGTTACCTGTACTTGTAGCAATTGCAGTATTGATACCAGTTAAAGAACCATTCATATCGAAAAGTCCACCACCAGAATTACCAGGATTGATCGCCGCATCGGTTTGTATATAATACTCTACCGAATAGCTACTCCTACTCATCCCTAACTGCCCCCTACCAATTGCACTTACTATACCCGTAGTAACAGTAGAAGTAAGACCAAGTGGATTACCAACTGCCATTACCCATTCACCAACTTTTACAGAGTTAATATCAGCAAAATGAACTGCTGGGAAATTACTACCTCCATCTAATTTGATAACTGCTAGGTCAGTCAGTGGGTCTGCCCCTACCAAAGTAGCCTTATAAGTTCTTTTATCATAAGTTGTAACTTTTATTTCTTTCGCTCCATCTATTACATGGTTATTAGTTACTATATACCCATCAGATGAGATGAATACACCAGAACCATTCCCTTTAACTAGATTTTCTTCCTCACTGTCACCGCCTCTCGGTCGAAAGAACTCGAAAAATTCTTGACCTTTAGTTATTTTCCTTGTAGAAGTCACTTCAATACTCACTACACTTGGTAGTACAGCTTCAGATGCATTTGTAAATGCATTGTTGAGTGCTTTCATAGCTTCTGATTGCGTAACAGGAGCTTTGTCTGCACCAAACTTTTTAGTTGATGCGAAAATATCACCAATGCTACTCGGAGAGAAATTAGAGATTAGTAAAACTCCAATAAACATTCCAAACGCAATTAATAATGATGATCCAACCATTTGTTTTTTCATTACATACCTCTCATTAAAATATCATTATTATTTTTTATAAATTTATTTAATAGACTATTAGAAGTCACCTTTATAAATACTATTTTTTAAATCGAATGTTTCGCAAATTATATATAAAATGAGAAATTTAACTTAGTTGGCATAATTATTGGACTTAAGTATCAAAATAGTAGCGATTTTCAATGAAAATTGTTAATTTAGGAAAATTTTTAATTCAATTTTAATATGGTGTGCTATGAAAAAAATAATTTTACTCTTAACGACGGCGATTCTACTCTACGTAAGTGGTTCAGCACTTGAACCTGTACGTATTGGGATGAACTATCCAACTGGGGCAAATTTTAAAGTCCAATTAGTTGACTATACTGACCCTGGAAATCCAATCCAAAAGTATCCACTAGTTCCAAATACATTTTTTGAGACAAACCTAATTCCTAATACTTCTGGTGTTGTATCATTTGTAGTTGGTGAAGGTGATCCGGATTGGGGTGGAATAATGCCTAATCAAATAAATGAAAATGTTGTAATAGATGTGAGAGTTGGTAATAATCTAGTCGCACAATTTGACTTCTTAGAAATGATTACAACTCAGGCAGCTACTGGTAATGGTAACATCTTAAATGATGGTTTCACTTCAAGTGGTGGAGTTACATTCTCAGACACATCAAATATAACTAATGACTTCTTGTTTGGTTCTGCTAAACTAGATAGACTTTCATTAGTAGATGAAACTAAATTCTTCTTCGATCATAGTAAAGCGGCATTCCGTACAGGTATTGTAGGAACTGATAGCTGGAACGAAAACAACTTAGGTAATTTCTCATTTGCTGCTGGTAAAGATACTAAGGCAAGTGGTGTTGGAGCTGTTGCGTTGGGAGTAGGAACTACTGCCCCTTCTTATGGTGAAGTTGCAATTGGAAGCTATAACACAGTATATGTACCCGGAAGTACTTCTGCAATTGTTAATTCTGACAGAGCATTTGTAATAGGAAACGGTACTGCTGGTACTCCTTCTGATGCATTTATCATCCAGAAAAATGGAAATATGACAGTTGGTGGTTCACTTACTGTACTTGGTGCTACTATTACTAATTCAGCACTTGTAGTAGGTGGAACAACTATTGACCCTAATACAGGTAACTTAGTTGTAGCTGGTACAACAACTATGAACGGAAATGCTTCAGTTACAGGCGCTAACACATTTACAGTTGGAACTGGTGCTACTACACTTGGCGGAACATTAACTTCGACTGGGTTAGTTACTGCTAATGCTGGTGTTACTGTCACAGGTGCTAACTTAACTGTTGGTTCGACTAATATTGACCCAACTAATGGTAATACTGTTGTTGGAGGAACTTTAGATGTAACTGGTTTATTATCTGCTGATGGTGGGATTGACGTTGATGGAGCATTTACTGTCGCTGATGCGACTGGTAATACTGCTGTTGGCGGTACTCTTACGTCTACAGGTTTAGTTACGGCTAATGCTGGCGTTACTATTACGGGAGCTAACTTAACTGTTGGTACAACTACTGTTGACCCAACTAATGGAAATACTACTGTTGGTGGGACATTAACTTCGACTGGATTAGTTACGGCTAATGCTGGTGCTACTGTT
>JAUHXN010000222.1 GCA_030426865.1 bacterium
TACAGGAATTTTAGTCAAAGCTCCTGCAGAAGCCTTAATAGCAAATGAATTAATAGGCGAAGAATTTCTTTCAGTTAATAATAATGCAGAAGCACCAGCACATTCTGCTGACCGAGCTATAGCACCTAAATTCTGTGGATCTGTAATCTCATCTAGCGCAACTATCAACGGCTTATCCGTTTTTAGATATGCTTTTTCTAGAATTTCAATAATAGACAAAGTCTCAACTTGTTTAGTCACAGCGATAACGCTCTGAGATAGATTATCACCTGGGCATACTGACCTTTCTAATTCTCGGAATCGCTTCCTATCATACTTAGATACGGGTACACCATTTTTATTGGCTTCTTTGAATATTTTATTAATTGAAGCACCTTGGGCACCAAATGCTATAAATACTTTCTCAACTTTGTCAGCTTCGATTCCTTGTAAAACGGCATTTTTTCCATATATATAATTATCTTTCATTTATTTTGATTCCATGATTAGGTATGCAATTGCATTATTATCAGTATGTGATAATGACACATTTATAATATTATTTCCATATTTTTCTTTAAGACTTCCAACTAAAACAACAGTAGGCTGTCCTGTAGTCAAATTTTTTATATAAAATTCTTTAAACTTAAACCCTCTTGCAAATCCAGTTCCTATAGCTTTTGAAAATGCTTCTTTAGCTGCAAATCTAGCTGCATAATGTTTATATTTATTATCATTATATTGTTCGCAGTAATCTATCTCTGATTGCGTAAACATCTTATTTTTAAACCTTTCTCCATACTTTTCTAAGGTCTCACGTATCCTTACTATTTCTATAATATCTGTCCCAATTCCTAATATCATTTATTAATTCTCTTTTTATATTCTTCTAATATCAATGGCATTGCCTCTCCAGATTTTAATTCTATTTTAATATCAACATAATCAGAGAGTTGAGTTAATTCAGGATTTACTTCTACCACTACTGCTCCATTTCTTTTCGCAATTAACGGTAAATCTGCTGCAGGATATACCTCTGCTGAAGTTCCTATTGATAAGAACACATCTGATTGAAATGATAAGTCTTGTGCTAATTTAATTTCTTTTTCAGGTAACATTTCACCAAACCACACAACATCTGGCCTTATCAAACCGTTACAAGCTTTACAATTGTTTAAACTTTCATTGTTAATGACAGATTCTTCATGAATTTGATTACAATCAAAGCACTTATTTCTTATAATTGAACCATGTAATTCAATAACATTTTCAGAACCAGCCTTCTGATGTAAACCATCTACATTTTGAGTAACTAGACTAAAATTTTTGTGTATTTTTTGAAGTTCAGCCAAAGCAAAATGTCCATCATTGGGATTCGAATTATTTATTATATTTACTCTGTATTGATACCACGACCAAACACGTTCAGGATTCGCCATGAATCCTTCTATACTAGCTAATTCCAAAGGACTAAATTTTGACCACAATCCGTTTTTATCTCTAAAAGTAGATATTCCACTTTCAGCAGAAACTCCTGCCCCTGTTAGGGCAGTAATATTGTTGGATTCTAAAATTAATTCAACAACTTTATTTATTTTATCCAGATTATCCATTTACTTTAGTTTTGTGATATCTTCTTCAACAAAAATAGATATTTTTCATTAAATATACTTTCTATAACATATTCTTCTTTATTATTTATAAGATTTGTATTATGTTCTGTTTCAAAATAAAACCAAATTTTAATAAGTTTAACAGTTCTTTATGAATGAATTAAATAAAGTATTTCCTTTAAGTGACAAAAGAAGTCTAAAAGGAAACAGAAGATTAGCCCGTGAGAAAGTTTTACAAATTGTAATGGCTTATTATAGCTGCGAATCTGATCTTGATATATTGTTTGATCATATCTACTATAGAGTTTTCTATTTTGGAGATGAGGCTGATGAACAAAAAGGCGAAGCTGGTAAATTTTTAAGACCTGAAGAAATACTTGAATTAGAATCGGACATTCCTATTAATTGGCGAAATGAAGATATCGAATTTGGGAAAAATCTAGCTAATACTATTATAAATAAGCAAAGTTATCTTAATGAACTTTTGGAAGAGTTTGCCCAAAATTGGGAAATAGATAGAATAGCTAAGATAGATAGATACTTAGTCCAATCTGCTATATGCGAATTAGTTTTCTTCGAAGAAATTCCTCCTAAAGTAAGTATAAACGAAGCAATTGAGATTTCTAAAAAGTATAGTACTGACAAGAGTAAAATGTTTGTGAACGGAATATTAGATTCTATCCTAAAGAAACTTGGAATTGATGGTAAAATAAATAAAAGTGGTCGTGGGTTAAAAGATGAATAATCCACACAACCACTTTAAGATTTCTAATTCTTTATTATAATCCTAATTCAGTTTTAATTTGAGATACCCAATTAGCTATTCTTTCATCAGTCAATTCTGGTTCATTATCTTCGTCAATAGCTAATCCACAGAAAAATCCATCTCCATCATCTCCAACAGAACTCGTATGTTGGAACCCTTTTGTAGATGTTCTACCAAACACCTCGCCACCTGAATTTCTTACTGGTAAAGCCATCTTACCTATGGCGTCTAAATAGTTTTCATGATACGCTTCTTGGTCACCAGTACCTACGAAACCTACTTTTTTACCTTCGAAATTATAATCAGACCATTGATCGAATACTTCATCCCAATCATCTTGTAGTTCACCATCATTCCAAGTAGGAACCGCAATAATTAGTGTATTGTAGTTATTAATTATTTCAAAATCAACACTTGCGATATCATGAAGTTCAACATCTAAACCATTATTTCTTAACTCTTCATCGAGCTTTTCAGCTACTATCTCAGTAACTCCAGTATTTGTTCCGTATATCAGACCTATTTTCATAAAAAAACACCAACTTTAGTTTTTGTAATTATATTTATTACAAAATTATAAATAAAAAGCTTTTGAATAAAATGATTATAAACTATTTATATCAACTTTGGGGATTGTGAAAAAGAAAGTTGACCCTTCTCCGTAAACACTTTCTACCCAAATTTTGCCTTTATGCTTGTGTATGAAGTCTTGGCAAAGTATTAATCCCAATCCGGTTCCAACTTCTTCATTAGTTCCGTGAGTTGTATGATGTACTTCTATTTTAAATAATTTATCTATGTCTGATTGTTGCATTCCAACACCAGTATCTTTAACCCATACAATCATTTCATCGTCATCATAATCAGAGGATCCAACTTCAATTTTACCTCCAATTTGAGTGAATTTTATAGCGTTTGAAATAAGGTTTCTGAGAACGGTATTTATCATATTCAAATCAGCGAAAACTTTTACATCTTCATCAATTTTGTTTACGACATCTAATTCTTTTCTTTCTATATTGTTGCCAAGTAAATCTATAATATTCTCAGATAGTTTAGACAGTAAAATAAGACTTGGATCGAAAGTAATCTTGTTATTTTGATTTCTGGACCATTCTAATAAATCATCTAATAGTTTATATACATTACCTGCTGATTCATTTAACTTTTTCACAAAATCGTGTATATCTTCCCTATCAAAATCATCATAATCTCTTACAAGTACATCGGTAATATTCTTAAATGCGCTTATAGGACTCTTTAAATCATGTGCAATAATTGAAAAGAATTTGTCTTTTGATCTATTAGCAAAAACCAACTCATCTTGAATTTTCTTTAGTTTAATTTGATTTTCAACTCTGACAATTAATTCTTCTTTTATGAATGGTTTGCTTATGTAGTCTATACCACCATTACGCAACCCTCTTATAATTGAATCTATATCTGATTTAGCTGTAAGATAAACGATTGGAATTTCGTTAGTTTGAGGATTTGCCTTTAAAGTTTCACATATCTCGAAACCATCTTTTTCAGGCATCATAATATCTAATAGAATTAAATCATAGTCGGTATGGAGTACTTGCTCAATTGCCTTTTCACCAGATTGAGCAAATGCAATATCAAATCCTTTTTCAGTTAATATATTCCCAACAACTTGTATATTAGTTGGGTTATCATCAACTATTAGTATTTTACCTTTGCTAATTTCCATTCCTTTTTTCCATTAATTTATTAATTAGTTCAACTAATTTATAAAATTTTTCTAGTAAATAGTTAATTTTTTCTACTTCTATTAATTTCGTTGCATTTATCAACTCTTCTGAATACATTTTAAGGAAGTCTATCCCTTTATCATCAGCAGTTTTATTTAGTTGTTCCGCAAATTCGCTAATATCCTTTAATAAGAAATTAGTATTTATATTTTTTAACTTACTTGTGAATCTACCATTTATCATAAGCTGTAGTTCATCAAGAAGTTCGTAAGAATAAATATTTAATTTATTATCACTAGTTATTATTTTATCTATTAATCTTTCTTGATCTTCGAATGTTTTTTCTTTTGAGTCAGTTTTATTGATAACTAAATTGATATTCTTGATATTTACAACAAATTTACTCCCCTTTTCTAACTCAGATTCAACATTAATAGTTCCATTCATATTATTCAATATTCTCTTAACAATTGCTAAACCAAGTCCAAACCCAACATTTTCATCAGAGATATTAACTTGTTTAAAGGCAGAGAATATATCTTTTATTCTAGATTTAGGAATTCCCTTACCTGTATCTTCAACAGTTAGCTCAAGATCTACTTGTGACATACTCACTGAACTTAACACAATAGTAAGGGATATTTTTCCTTGATCAGTATATTTTATAGAATTATTGAGTAAGTTAATTAATATCTGTTTAAATTTCAGCTGGTCTATATTTAGTAAATGTTCTATACCATTAGTATTAATTACTTTGTTGAATTTTAATTTTTTTCTTTTGAGCTCTAGATTGAATATATTTTCAATTTCGAGTACTAAATTTCTAATGTTAGTTGGGACTGGTCTAAGTTCAAGTTTACCGGTTTCTGCTTTTGTATAAAACAATAAATCATTTATTAACTGTAAAAGTAAATTAGCACTAGATTTTATAGAATCTAAGTAGTTTTTATGAATCGAATTTTCATTTTTAGAAATTATTATATCTGTGAATCCTGAAATTGCATTTATAGGGGTTTTTAATTCATGAGTCAAATTTGAAAGATACATAGTCTTTAACTCAGAGCTTCTTTCAGCATCAATTTTTGCTATAGTTAATTCGTTTATTAG
>JAUHXN010000223.1 GCA_030426865.1 bacterium
TTAGCTAAGCCAAAGAAGAACTATGATAAGAGAGAATCTACTAAAACTAAAGAAGTAGAAAGAGACCTAAAAAGAAAATATAAAGTATAAGGATACAAGTAATGTTCCCAAGTGTAAACGAACAAATGGATATTATAAAATCTTCTGCAATAGATGTATTACCAGAAGAAGAGTTAGTACGTAAAATAGAAAATTCCATAAAGAATAATAAACAATTAATAATAAAACTAGGGGCTGACCCTAGCCGACCAGATTTGCATATAGGACACGCAGTTGTGTTAAACAAAATGCGTCAATTCCAAGATTTGGGACATAAAGCAATTCTAATTATAGGTGATTTCACTGCAATGATTGGTGACCCTTCTGGTAAATCAAAGACTAGACCTCAATTAACATTGGAAGATACAAGAGTCAATGGCCAATCATATTTAGATCAAGCAGGTCTTATACTAGATGAAAGCCCAGAGAAATTCCAAGTTCGCTATAATAGCGAATGGTTGAACGCAATGAATTTCAGAGATGTAGTAGAGTTAGCGGCCAAATATACTGTAGCCCAATTGTTAGAAAGAGATGATTTCAACAAGAGATATAATTCTGGTGTACCTATTAGTATGCACGAGCTGTTATATCCTCTGGCTCAAGCAATGGATTCGGCAGAAATAGAATCAGATGTAGAGCTAGGTGGAACCGACCAAAAATTCAACTTAATTGTAGGTAGAGATATACAACGTTCTTACGGTAAAGAGCCACAATGTATAGTAACACTACCTATACTAGAAGGTACTGACGGTAAAGAGAAGATGAGTAAATCATTGGACAATTACATAGCTCTAACTGACAAGCCGTCAGACATTTTTGGGAAAGTTATGTCTGTTCCAGACGACGTTATACTTCGCTATTTCGAATACGGAGCATTCGCTAGTCCAGCAGAAATAGACGAGATGAAGCAATTTTTAGAAACAGAAGGTAATAATCCTCGCGATGCGAAAATAAAAGTAGCGATGCGGATAACAGATAAGTACCATGAAGCTGGCTCAGGCCAATCTGCATACGAAGAGTTTTTACGTGTATTTACTAAAGGTGATGTACCTGATGATATAGAGGAAATTGAGTTATCAACTTCAGTCTCTGAATCAAAAATAATTGACATAATAACTGATTCTGGTATGGTAAGTTCTAAAAAAGATGCAAAAAGAATGGTACAACAGGGAGCCGTTTCAGTAGATGATGTTAAAATAGATGATATAAATGAGAATATTGATCTAACTGATTACAGAACATTCAAAGTTGGAAAGAGAAAATTTATGAGAATAAAGGCAAAATAATAGTTGATATTGCAAAACATATTATCATAGCATTGACTTTTTCTGTACTTTTTCTGGATTCTCCTCGTACAACACAAAAAAAGGTCGTTCCCATTGTAATGGAGACTGATTACAGTCCAAATTACACAAGAAAACGACCATTAATAAAGCGAATAAATATAAGAGATATTATTTAAAAGAAATAGAATAAATTATTGTATCTCTATTATCTTCATTTCCATCTTCATAAACTATATACCTAACTTTTGCATTTGCTCCAAATTTTGATCTATTAGAGACATATTGTTGAAAGTTACCTGGAGGTGAAGTTTCACCAGCTTTTACCGTTAATGTTCTATCTGATAAGAAATCCGTAGTCATTGGTTGATAGCAAATTCCATCACCAGTGGATGGGTCACCCCAACAGAAATATGATGTTTGTTCAGGATCCAATTCCATTATTTCCATTTTAGCAAATAATTTCAAATCTCTTGTTCCCTTATTTTTGATTTCAGTATGAAAACTGACGATAAGTTCTTGTTCTCCAGGGGGTAGTGTATTCATATCACCTTCAATTTCAGTACCTTCAGTGGCTATTAGTTCAATGCTATCTGTCTCTTTAACATCTGGCTGTACAGGTGTTTCTTCTTCACTACAAGAAATAAAGAAAGTCAATGCAGCAATCGCCAGTAATATTTGTAATTTTTTCATATATTGAATCCTATATAATTATTTATTTTTCGTAAAACTATTGTACTAATAGACACGTAATATAATTATAAGTTACAAAATAAACTAATTTTAGGAGTTTGGGTTGAGAATATCAAACAAAATAATAGCTGCTTCACTTTTCTTTGTTCTTGCATTTATGGGAACAACAGATGCAAAAGTAAAGTCTGATATACCGTCTGTAACGGTTAAGAATATGAAAGGAAGAAATGTAAACACTTCTACTTTTAGCAATGATGGTAAACCATTTATCATTAATTTTTGGGCGACTTGGTGTAAACCTTGTATTTTAGAATTGAATAATATTAATGACAAATATGCTAAATGGCAGAAAGAAACTGGAGTTAAGATTATTGCTATTTCAATAGATGATTCAAGAAATAGTCGTCGAGTTGCACCTTTCGTAAAAGGTAGAGGCTGGGACTACGAAGTATATCTAGATGAAAATAGTGACTTCAAACGTGCCCTAAACGTCAATAATCCACCTCATACTTTCCTATATGATGGTGACGGGAATTTGGTCTATACACATAATGGCTATGCACCCGGAGACGAAGATGAGCTTTACGAGAAATTGAAAGAAATATCTAAAAAGAAATAAAAGAAAAGAAAGCAAAAAAAATCCCGCCTAAAGCGGGATTTAATTTTTTATTTACGTCTTGCAAGTTTTTGTCTAGTTTTCTTGTCTGACATTCCTCTTAAGTAATAAAGCTTAGCACGTCTAACACGTCCTTTGCTTAATACTTCTATACTTTGAATCATAGGAGAATGGAAAGGGAAGATTCTCTCTACACCAATACCATTAGATATTTTTCTTACATTGAAAGTCTTAGATATACCGCCACCTTGGATGCCGAGTACAATACCTTTATAATTTTGAATTCTTTCTTTCTCACCCTCAATTACTCTTACCGCGACGTTAACAGTGTCACCAGGTCCAAACTCAGGGAACTCTTGATACTTATCGCCGTCTTTTTCTTTTTTAGTAGCAACTACTCTGTCTTTAGCAATTTGCTCTATATATTGTAGTGAAGTCATTTTCTTATTCCTAATTTTATCATGGCTACAAAAATAATAGTATGTTTAATTAAATCCAAACTTTTTTATAGATAAAGTAAATGTTATTTTAGTAGTAAAAAAAATTTGTAGTCTCAAATATATGAAAAAATTAAACATCGCATTCTTCGCTTCCCATGGTGGGTCGAATTTTCAAACAATAGTAGAGAATATACATAGTGGATATATTAATGCAAATGCCACTTTATTAATTTCAAATAATTCTGATTGTTTTGCCTTCCAAAGAGCAGAAAAGTTGAATATACCATATATGCATATATCT
Source organism: bacterium (assembly GCA_030426865.1). Taxonomy (GTDB): domain Bacteria; phylum Bacteroidota; class Ignavibacteria; order Kapaibacteriales; family UBA2268; genus PGYR01. Next base: position 3,373 of record JAUHXN010000223.1, read on the forward strand.
TCTGCACAATTTGAAGATGGTAATGAATTTCAAAAAACACTACTAAGAGTGCTTGACGAATACGAAATTGATTTAATCGTATTAGCTGGTTATATGAGAAAAATCCCTATTTCTATAATTCATAAATACAAAAACAGAATACTGAATATACACCCAGCCTTATTACCTAAGTTTGGTGGGAAAGGAATGTATGGTATGAATGTTCATAATGCGGTAAAAGAAGCGGGCGAGCTTGTTTCTGGTGCAACAGTACATATAGTAAGTGAGGAATATGATGAAGGTAGAATATTAAAACAAAAGACTGTTGCTATAGATGCCAATGATACGCCTGAAAAAATCGCAGAAAAAGTATTAGCAATTGAACACCAGATTTACTCTGATACGATAAAAGAAATAGCAGAAGAGAAGATAATACTTGATAAATTCCATTAGTATAATTATTTTGAAATATGACAAATACCAAAATATATAAGCAAAGATTTGATTTCTATTGGAGATCTGTGATAATATACATTGTAGTCCTTATTGGATATGGACTTATACGTATGGTTGTTGGACATGAAAACTTCGGAGTCCTAACACATGATCCGGTATTTATACTATTATCATTGTTTATAGCTGGTTCATTATTAATGTACTTACATAAGCTTTTTTGGGTTAGAACATTGGTAATAGATGATGACTCTATTACAATCAAAAATAGATTCAATGAATCAACATTTAACAAAGATAATATTTCTAAAATCTATTTAGGAAGAGAAAGGCCATTTCAATCTCGTGAAAGTTTCAGAGTTATTAAGATTGAACTGCTGAATAGAAAACGAAAAATACGAATTAGACCACACAACTATTGGGATGACAAAAAATTATTCGAAGATATAAGTCATGTAAAAGCTAGTATTGGGAAATGAAAACTTTTTTCATAGTTTTGTTAGCTTCATATTCTCTTGGTAATGCAACCCCAACTAATCTAGAAGTAATATCTAATTCAATCGACTCGATTGCACAAATATCAAAGTCACATATTTTTAATAATAGAATCAAGATTCAATCTGAATTTAATCCTTTATTAGACAAATTAGAGACTTCCTTCAGTAAGCTAGATAGTAACTACCAAATAACAAATTCTTCCCCTTATGGTACTATGATTTCACTCGATACTATCCAAATAAATTACGAGGAAGCGACAAACTCAAGAACTATTCGAATAGTTGCTAATATACAAACTCTTGCTGATGATAATATCGTCGATTATACAGTTCCATTTATTTATAAAGATTCTATAGATACTGATAATGTAAGCAGTATTGAAGACGAATCATTTACATTTACAAAAGGAGTTTTGATTGAAGAATCTTCTTTTTGGGATGATGCACTCGAACCTGTTGTATTTGTTGGTTCCGCTGCAGTTATTATCTACCTTCTTTTCACTGTTCGCTCAAGCTGATACTAATTCATATTAGAAAATAAAAAACCCCAAGCTTTTAGGCCCGGGGTTCTTAGTATTAGTTCTGTCAGTAGATAGTATTATCTAACTACACTCAGTTGTCTTGATTGGATACCGTTTGCACTTCTTAGTAGTACTGTGTATGCTCCATTCGATAGGTTTGATACATTTAAGTTGTATAATCCACCTTTAGCTACATCTGTGAAGACAATGTTACCATTCATATCTACTACTTCTAAAGTCAATGCTTCTGAGCTATTGAACTTAATTGCTGTAGTAGTACTTGCTGGGTTTACTGAGAAACCATTGAAGTTGAAATCTACTACTGATGATTCGATTCTTTGTGATTCGTTCTCA
>JAUHXN010000224.1 GCA_030426865.1 bacterium
GCAATGGCTAGTTGGTCTAAAACTCTGGCTAACGAAATAGCTATGTACGGAATAACAGTAAACAATGTATTACCTGGTTTCACTATGACTAGCAGATTGGAAAGTCTAATAGTGAAAAAAGCAGAACAAAGAGAGATAAGTGAAAATGAAGTAGAATCGGAAATGTTGGCAACAATCCCAGCGGCCAGATTTGCAGATGCTGAAGAAGTAGCGAATGCAGTAGCATTTCTTTCAACACCGGCAGCAGCGTATATTAATGGTATCAATCTACCGGTAGATGGTGGTAGATTAGGTTGCTTATAAGGGATGTTTATACTCTGGGAATAAACACAAATTAAATGTTGATAGCGACATTTTTTCCCGTCACACTGAGTGAAACGAAGTGTCCATTTCAATTCATTTGACTCTTTGCTACGCTCAGAGTGACGGCACTTATTCCTGACCGGTGGATAGGTGTCATAATTGATTCATTACCCCATCCAATTACAACTATTATCCTTTATTACCAAGCGTTTCAATAATTATTAACATTTCTATTTGTATTATATTCATAATTATCATATATTTGAGACAGCATAAAGGAAGTTTTCCACAATTCTCAGGTTTTAAAATGCAACAATTCGAAGTAATCGGGTTTTTACCAAAATCCGATAGAAAGATTCCGTTCTTTACTATGTCAGTAGCGGCTGGTATTCCTATACCTGTCGAGGGGGATGTTGACAGAGAAGTAGATTTGAACGAATTTCTAGTAGAGCATCCAGCAGCCACTTTCTTTGTGAAAGTGAAGGGTGATATGCTAAAGGCAGTAGGTATATCTGATAATGATATTCTTATCATAGATACGTCAATAGACCCAACAGATGGTAAGTTTGTCATAGCTTCAGTCAATGAAGATTTGGCTGTTCGATTCTATCGCGAGATAGACGGAGAGCGATTCTTAGAATCTCACACTGGGCAATTCCTCCCACTGGACGAGAATAAGTCATTGATAGATTTTCAGATACTAGGAACCGTTACTAAAGTGATTCATTCACTCTAAAACGGCACAGCAATTGTTGGACTTTACTCAAACAGTATGTCCAACGAAATAGAAATAAAATATGTATAGACTAAGAGCAGATAAATACGGTAACCCTAAGCAAGGGTTTACTTTCGAAGCACCGCTATTGCCAGCAAGCATACAGCGTAGCTCGGGTATGTTGCAATCCGTAGAAACATCTATAGACTTAGGTAACCTATTGCTAACTGGCAGCAAGGACGTATATATGGCTCGTGTAACTGGCGACAGTATGATAGACGAGAATATATTCACAGGCGATATACTAATAGTCGATGCCAAAACTGAGCCGAAAGATGGTCAGATAGTAGTTGCCTCACTAGATGGTGAGATGACAGTAAAGAAACTTCGCCGCAAAGATGGCAAAATATATCTAGTTTCTGCCAACCAAAAATACTTACCAATAGAAATAACTGGTTATTGCAAATTCGAAATACAAGGCGTAGTAAAGCATATTATACACGAGGTGTAGTAAAGTCACTCAGAGGACGCGCATTGTCCGAAAAGTCTAGGAGAAAAAATATTCTAAAAACCTAGTCGGAGTTCATTAACTTCGAATCACAATTTTACATACTTACCATAAAAACGAAAGGAGGGGGTAAGGTTTTGAATATAAAAGATAAAATACTTGTATTACTAATTCTAAGCTTATTACCTAACGTTTGTATAACGGCACAGACTGAACAACACAAGTTGAGCGGACCTAGTATAATCGAAATAACCGAAGAACAGAAGCAACAATATGTTAGAACATTCCTTGATTGTATCAAAAATGATAATGTCGATTTATTAAAGACATTAGTTGAATATCCACTTCGAAGACGATATCCATTAAAAAGAATTACTACAAAAGAAGAGTTTAAATCAAAGTATAATGAAATGTTTGATGATAAATTAAAGTCAGAAATAATTTACTCTAGCCCAGAACTTGACTGGGATAAGACAGAATTTAATGGTATTAACTTAAAGTCCTTTAGTGTAGGGTTGACAAATGGTGGCAAGCTAGACCATCTTTTTTTATCAAAGGTTGAGGAAGAAAGAAGAGATAGTTTGATTAAAATAGATAGAGATACTATACACAAAAGTATTCAACATTATGAGTCACCAGGTGTACATTTGAAAACTAGTAAGTTAACTATTAGAATATACATTATAGATTTCCAAAAATGCTCTTTAGTGATTTGGGATAAGGATTCAAGCCTTAGTACAAAACCAAAAATGGTTATAGATAAAGGTATTGTCTATTTCCCTCCAACTATTGGAACTCATTACTCCTTCTATCGGGATTCTTACAGATATGAAATAATTATAGGTAAAGATGGCAAACACCATGGCAATCCCGTTGAATTTATTACCTATAAAAACAACAAAATTATATCAAGAGAACCAGCAATTGAGCTGAATGATTGATGAATATAAAAGATAAAATACTTGACAACCTTGCTACGGTGCTAGCTTAACCCTGAGTAAAAGTATAATATAAGTAAAGTAGTTCCTATTATGATTTCAATTAGTATGAATTTGAATAACCTTTTAAATTCTGAATTCACAAGAAAGATACTATACAATGATAGAGAAATATATCCAATCAAAGCTGAAATCATTGCAGTTGGAAACAAAGTAGCTGTTATAAATTGAAATAATGGTTCATCTATTATTCTAGAGTTAAAAGCAATTATAAATTGAATCATATTTAATATTAAAACTAAAGCCCACAAATAAATCCCGAATGTGATAGTATTTTTTATAATTAGGTCGATATTTCTTTGTTGGATTTTCAATTATATTTAATACAACTCGTTAGATAAGCAATTACAAAACTATCTATACAGTCTGTTTGTTTCAGAAGTACTAAAATTTATTGTCTCCTTGACTCTTAGGACACTTTGTATATTCTCAATTGACGGGAATGTCCTCCACTGGCGGAGGTGGCTGACACCGGAGGTTTCAGCTGGAGGTAAACATACTAAGTTGGTTGTTTTTATTTATCCTCCTCAGTCAGAACAAGTTCTGACAGCTCCTCCAGAGGAGCATAGTTCATAGATAATTCTAACCCATCAAGAAAATTTTTTTAAATTCTGTGTATTCTGAGACGTATGCACCTCGACTTCGCTCAGCACAAGCAATACGTCTCAACAAGATTCAGTGACACAAAAAAAGCGATAACAAATTAATGCTATCGCTTCTTTTAGTCTTTCTTTCCTTGGATAAGATTAGTCTTCTATTCTCTCGTGTGTCTCGAAGTCCACTTCGTTGATAATAGCGAAATCTAATACGAAATCAATCACTTTCTTAGATAGTATTTTAGTTAAGAAATTCGGGTTTTGAACAAGAACTTTTTTCATTTGTTCTACATCTTGACCGTATCTCTTAGCTTCTTTTTCTACTATAGGATCTATGTCGTAATCTTCTAATTCAATGCTTTCGTTTTCTATGATTTGGTTACGTACTAGTTCCCATTTCACTGATCTTTCAGCATTTGGTTTCAGTTGAGTTTGTAACTCATCATCAGTCATATTTAACTGCTCTGGGCTCTTTTCGTATCTTTGTTTTACGTCCTGAACCATTTGAGTCAGTACTTGATTCACAAGTTGTTCTGGAGCAGGTATTTCATTTGAGTCCACTAATGTAGCAACAATCTGATTTTCTACCAATTCACGACTCTTTCTGTCCCACTCATCTTGTAAATTGAAGTTTACTTCGTCTTTTAGTTCTTCTGCTTTTGTAATTCTGCCACCAGTTACCCTCTCTACGAATTCGTCATCTAGTACAGCGGGAGTTAGCTTTTGGATCTTAGTTATAGTTACTTTGAAGTTTTTATCTTTGATAGTCGGATTCGCATCAGGTGCAGTAGGAGTATAGTCGAATGAATCACCAACTTTCGTATTTAAGATATTTTCTTTCAACTCAGGCAATATATTTTTATCAGCTAGGTAAACGTCAGTTTCATTTGGCTCACTTAACTCTCCACCTTCTAGTATTTCAGCCATTTCTACCTTTATAACATGGTGTTCATCTGTTACTTGATCAGCATCTTCTAACTCACCATTTTGAGCTAATATGTACTCTAGTTCTTCTTGAACTTCTTGATCTGTAACTGTGTGAATCGGTTCATCGATAGAAACACCTTTGTAATCTTTGAGTGTAATTGTAGGAAGAGTTTCAAACTCAATTACATACTTTATTCCGTTTTCATCTTTTGCAATATCCTTCAATGTAGGTGTACCTAGTACTTGGATATTTTCTTCTTGAGTGTAATTTCTAAAGACGTCATTAACAATATCTTGATCAGCATCTGCCTCTATTCCTTTCCCATACATCTTCTTTATCATAGCTATCGGGACTCTACCGTTACGGAAGCCCTCTAGTTTTACTTTGGGCTGCATTTCTTTATATGCTTTCTCGTAGTGAGGTTGTAACTCATCAGTAGTCAGAGTGATTGTTAACTCTCTAGTACATTCATCTATTTGTTTTATCTCTTTTTCCAAGACTATACCTTTATCGCGATTTTAGTTCAAAAATAAAAAGTGCTACTTCTGTGAAAAAGTAGCACGCAAAATTAATCTATTCTTATATAATATACTAAATTATAAGAAATTTATGTATTATAAAGTTTTATCACCTGGTTTCCAACCGCAAGCAGTTAACTCACCAGTTTGAAGAGCTTGAAGTACTCTAATAGTTTCTTCTGCACTTCTACCAACAGCTTCGGGGTGGATTACAGAATATTGGATTACTCCATCAGGGTCTATTATGTACAATCCTCTTAGTGCGTAACCAGTTGCTTCTTTGTAAACTTCGTAGTTTCTAGCATTTTCACCTGTGAAATCAGCTAATAGAGGGTAAGGCAAATCTTTCAAATCTTCTTCGTGTGTTCTCCAAGCTAAATGTGAGAACTTCGAATCAGTAGAACAACCAACTACTTCTGCGTTCAACTCTTTGAATTTATCCATATGATGACCAAAAGAAGCTATTTCTGTTGGACATACAAATGTAAAATCCTTTGGATAAAAGAATAAAATCACATGTTTTTTCCCGATGTATTGATCTAAAGAAAAATCATCAATTATTTCTTCTTTTGATTTATCACTTATTTCAGCAT
>JAUHXN010000225.1 GCA_030426865.1 bacterium
TAAAAAACCAAAAGTTTAGATAAAATATCAGTTGTACTGGAATGGAAACAATGAATATAAATAGAAAAAAATATGCGTGAACTTTTCCTTTTATAAAACTGCTCTTCATTATATTTGCTTCTATTTTTTTCATTGGTATAAGCCTTTTATCTTAATCTCTGTCTATACTTAAAAGCCTTTCCATTTTAACTTCAAAATCTAGTTCTTTTGTAATTGTGTAAGTCTGTCTTAGATACCTTTCTAATTGGTCGGCATAGAAAAGTCTCTCTATTTTAATAGTATCTCCATCTATCTTAGGTTGATTAAGCATACTCATAGCTAAACTATCATTCGCCTTTTCATATTCCTTGATTTCATAAAAATCTAAGATATAATTGAGTTTATTATACAAATCTATTATTTGGTTTGCTTCGTCTATAGTCTCTATTCTTTTTATATTTCTTTTTAAAAGAACATCAAATTGTGAATCACCAAAACCAAATAGAAAATAGATTATCCCTTCATCGTCGAAAGCTGTTGTATAGTTATGCAAACCCATATTAGTTAGTATACTCACGACATAGAGTTTAGGTAACAAACTATTACCTTCAATTTCTGATGTAATATTCTCATAACCTCTTTGATCTCTTACTACATTTCTTTCTAAATTATAGAAATAATCTATTTGATAAAGTTCACTTTCCGCCATTATATTAACAGAATCATCATTCAAGTATTTCATATAATCATTTATTGATTCCCCCATTAGATAACTAGCTGTGTATTTATAAGCAACTGACTTCAAACTATCAATTTTGCTTATAGGCTTAACTTGCTCTTGATTTTCTGTGCAGGAGCTGAATAGGATAGTGATTAATATAAATATAATTCTTTTCATCAATACTTAACCAGCTTTTCTATTCTATCACAAATTCTAACAAAATAGACCCCACTATATAAATCAGAAATATCTATTCTGGTTTCGCCAGTTACTTGTTTCATTATCCTACCTGTCAAAGATATTATTGTAACAGTTTGATTCGCCTCTTCTATATTTATAAAATCAGAAGATGGGTTCGGGTAGAATAGATTGCTTGAGAGTTCATTCCCACCATCTTCTACTGAAGTTAATCGGTTATCTACTTTGAACAACCCAATATCCGTTGAGACATACAGTGTATCTTTGAAATAAGAAACATGATTGATTGGAATCCCTAATTCTTTTTTGCCTGGGATAACTTCGATAGGTATTAACTCTCTTATATTTTTTACTCTATAAAGGCCACCAGTTTCGGTTGTAACGTATACATTCCCATCCGAACAAGCACCAAAATAATTGATATTGTAAATACCTAGATCGTTTACATTAGAGGTATCTAAAAAAGAGCTATTGAGATTATAAAGGGTGTTACCTCCTAATCCAAAGAGAGTCTCTTTGCTTTTTGAATATACTATATCGTACAGCATCAAAAATGCGTATTCATGATCTTGAATTGGTATATTATCAACATACTCACAATTCAATTCATTATCAATTTTGAATAAACTCTTTCTAGTTAATACCCAAATATTTCCAATATTATCTATTTCAATACTTTTGGGCAATGAATCTATGTATGAGAATATAAATCCCCCATCTTTTTCAAAATCAGTTAAGCAACTATTACTATCATTGTATTGGAATATTTGCTTATTCCCAGAATTTAATATTGAAATAAATGTATTAAAATCATTCTCTGATTTTTTATAGTATCCATACACATACATTTTATTTTCAAATATTTTAAAGTCACTTATTATATTATGTTCAGAGACTTTCTTGTTTATATTATTATAGTTATTAGCATTACCATTCCTAAGACCAATTAAACTCTCTCTTGTCTTAATCACCAAATTACCATTTTCAAATCTATCATAACTATTTTCATAAAAACTTCTATTGACCAAAGTATCATCTGTTCTTAACCATTTACCCTTATGAAGTATAAAATCATCATAACTATAATTTAGTATCCTGCCATCTAATATTAATTCCGTATTATTATCTTTGAGATATGCATCATAGGCTGGGATTGGCAATTTTGACTTGGCATTAAAGGTATATTCTTTCCTTTCCTTACTTATTAGGTTTTTAAAATGAATTGGCAGATTATATTCATCTTTATTATAAATCAATCCGTAATAGCTATTATCGAATTTACTTATTAGACCTCTGTAGTAAGGTTTCTCTGCTATTTCTTCATTTTTGATAGTTACTATGCTATCACCCTTAACTATGTAATAATTCTTATGCCCATAAATAAAAATATCATCCCCCATTAACTTAAAAAATAGAGTAGTAAAATTAGTATCATTAATTCTATCTTCAAATTTCATTGTAATTGTATTAGTGTTATAACTATACACGGCTGGCTTATTCTCACCAAATTTGGAATCAATCGGAATAACACTAAACCATATATCACCATTTTTATCTGCTAAAGCGTCTCTATACTCAAATTCATATCCATTAGGGATAAGACCTAGAAAACTATTGCGCCTCCAATAACCAAGTTCTAAATTGTATATATAACTTCTTTTATCACTTATACCTATCCAAACTTCATTATTGGAAATCGTTAAAAAAGGAATTGAGCTCTCGCTGTTAAAACCTCTTTCCTCCGTAGTAAATGAATTAAGCTCGTTATTCTCTATATTTAGAACTGCGAATCTGTAGTTAATATACTTGAATTTTGAATAGTATTCCACTTTCACATTGGAAGAGGCATGCATTGTTATCCATATATAATTGTTATGAATGTCAATTCGCTCTATCTCATATTTAGTGTCTAGCTTTTGTACTATTTCATACTTCTCTGTTTTATTACCATCATATTTATAAATTGAAATGCCGTCATACGTCCAAAGTATATCATCAACAAAATGAAGTTTCCTAGCACCATCACTACCTAAATCAATTTTCGTAAATTTTCCTTTAGAATAAGTAAATAATCCACCTGGGCTAGTAATATAAACTATACCTCTATAAACAACTATTTCATCTATAAAATTGTTTCCCAAATTAGAGTTAATTGTATTATAATATGTGGCTTCTCCAGATTCTATATTTTGTACTACAAATCCATTATGTAGTCCAATGTAGAAATTCTCTTCATCGGCAGCGAAGGCAGAATAGTGGTTATAGTTTGTTTCAAATGTTTCGGACTTCACTGCGCCGTAAGTGAAGATTAGTAGAGTGATTAATAGGTAGATAAATCTTTTCATGATGTCCTCTTTGATTATTGATACAACCAAATATACAAATAATGAAGTTTACTCTATATTCTTTTTTAGCATAATAGTGGCAATCTTAATCAAAAAGATATAGTCGATGTTTTTTTTAAGTAATTGTGTGGAATAGAGTTCACAGTACGGGGGCGTTGTAGCATTAATTTCTAATTAGTATGTGGCTAAAGTCCAATTTTTGTTGACTAACTATTTATACGTCAGTTAAAACCTACGGCAATAGGAACGGAATATATCTTGAATAATCTTAATCTTCTTGTAATCCTGTTCTGATATTTGAGACGTATGCATCCACATTCAACATCAAAATAGAGACAGCCACGTCCTTTCAGTCCTCGCTGTGACAAGTTCACCCTGGACTCTTAGTAACTTCGAGTAGATTATCCAAGCCTTCACTGCTTGGCAGGTACATTCATTGGCAATACATCCTGTCTATCTTGATTATCATACAATCCTGTTCTGATATTTGGAGACGTATGCATCCACATTCAACATCAAAATAGAGACAGCCACGTCCTTTCAGTCCTCGCTGTGAAAGATTTCCCCAACCCTCTTGGTTACTTCGACTAGATTACCACGTCATTTCAGCAAGCTGAAATTTCCTCGCAATGACATTTTCATCCCTCATCTACAAGCTCGTGGATATTCAGCGATTTGACTTGTGATTTTATCTCTTGTATTTCGTCATAACTGAAGCTAGAGAGGCCTATTTCGAATCTCTTACCTTCTTTCGTTTCTAGTAATATTCTATTTGACTCGTAGTGTATATAGTCTATGTCTGCTAGCTTTACGGTGCGACGTCGGTAATCTGCCATTGGTCTGAATGAGATTTCATCAGAATTAAATTCGAAATGCTCAGATGGGAAGATAAGATATATAAAAGAGGCGAACCCTAAGAAAAATATAAAATTCCAAAAGGTTTCAATAGCATCGCCTTTGCCGGTTACTAATTGTGTTGCAATAGTTATTAAGTACAATAATATAGTTAGCCCTGCTACTATGTAGGCAATCTTCCTTGTCTTGCTCGATTTTTTAGAGTGGACAATCATTTCTTAGCAAACTCTGTTATTTTTTTGATTACATATTCTACCATTTCGTCAGTCATATCAGGATACATAGGTAGAGATAGCAGATTGTCAGCACACCACTCTGTTACTGGGAAATCGCCAACTTTGTACCCCAATCCTATATATGCCTCTTGCAAATGCGTTGGTATCGGGTAGTGGAGTCCGTTTTGGATTCCATTTTCATTTAAATACGACATTAGCTCATCACGTTTTTCTTTTGTTTCTAACCCTAACTCGTAAAGATGATAGACGTGTTTCGTATTGTCTCTTTCTTTCGGGGGAGTTAATCCATCGATATTCGAAAAAGCAGCCGTATATCGCTCTGCTACGCTTCTACGGAGTTCAGTCCAATTTGCTAGGTGTCCGAGCTTAACGTTGAGCACAGCGCCTTGTATGCCGTCCATACGGTAATTGTATCCCACTTCCATGTGGACATATTTCACTGGTTGTGCGTGATTACGAAGTAGTTTGCATTTTTCAGCAAGTACATCGCTATTTGTAGTGATTGCCCCACCCTCGCCATAAGCACCGAGGTTCTTCCCTGGGTAGAAGCTAAAGCAAGCAATATCAGCTAATCCACCGATTTTCTTGCCGTTATACTCAGCTATGTGTGATTGAGCCGCATCTTCTATAACTCGTAGATTATATTTCTCAGCGACAAGCATTATCGTATCCATATCTGCTGGCTGCCCATACAGATGAACTGGGATAATCGCTTTAGTTCTATCAGTTATTTTTGCTTCTATTTTCAAAGGGTCCAGCGTGTACGTATCGTTTGTTACATCGCAGAATAT
>JAUHXN010000226.1 GCA_030426865.1 bacterium
AGCTGGATAATTGTATCTAGAGAATAATCATTCTAGGAAAATTGTAACTAATCTACAAATTTGCGACAGAGCCTTAATTGGCACCTATCTAAGTCTATATCTTGCTTTTTTAGTCTAATTAACTCACTAACCCTAATTCCTGTATATAGTAGAGTTTTTATGATTAAAACATCTTGTATGTTTTTACTCTTCCAAACAATATCATAATACTTTCGTAATTCATCTTCGGTTGGAATATAAGGCAATTTCTTAGGCTCCGTATCAACCTTTACTTCTAAGTATTTTCTTAATTCCACAAAAACTGCTCTAAGATAACGATAATCGGGATCTTCATGCCTAAAATATTTAGCTATTTGCATGGCTTTTTTTCTAGGTCCAGTACGCTTTTCCATATCATAAATCCTCAAAAATTCTTGTACCCATATCTAAGATAAACTCGCCATATGGGTTTATATGCTCATAAATCAGTGGAGTAATAGCTCGTTTATCTTCGGGAGTCATCTTACTGATCCAGCCAGATTCATCCAATATCTTTTGAATCATAATAGTATTTATTAGAGTCATACTTAATTGTAGTAAATGAAGACAAAGCATAGATAGTTCTGACTCAGCAGGATTATTGCTTCTTAATTTGCTATTATTTCCATAAAAAATAAAATCATTAACTCCATTCCAGCGCTCAACTACATTGAGTCCTTCATGTATCTCTCTTCTTAAGTTTATAGAGCTTAAATATTGACATAAAAATATTGTTTTTATTACCTTACCTAATTCTGTAAGAGCTTGAAAGACAGGATGCTTTAGATTATTGGCTGTAAATCGTTTCATAATATTTTCAGCATTTGTATGACCTAATTTTAAAGCGGTGGTGTACTTTATAATTTGATCGTACTGTTCCTCTATTAAATTCCATTTACGTTCCTTAGGTTTAGGCCATTTAATAGCTCTTGATAAAATATCTGTTAAATTATTGTAATTCGACGAATCATTTTTATTAGTATAGTAAAGCTTCTGTTTACTTATATTACTTAATCTAGGTAAAAGTTTAAAACCAAGAATATATGAAAAAGCAAAACCTACTTCACTTTGCCCATGTGTATCAACATAATTCTTTTCTACATTCTTGTTAGAGGAATGTCTTAAAATACCCTCTATCATTGAAGAAACTTCTGATGATAAACAACTCTTTAGCTGCGAGTATATACAAATAGAGTTTCTATCAACATGCCAATATACCATAACTCCAGTGTTTCTATATCTTGGATGAAACTGACTCATAAGATTTTGATCTGAAGCTTTAAAATGTGTAGAGTCAGAAGCTAAGGAAGTAGAACAATTTTCCCAGACTTCTGGCACTTGTATACTAAGGAGATAATTAATCATTTTACGAATAGCTTCCCTGAGATTATCAGGATCAAAATATCTATCTTTTATATACTGTAATTCTGAGTAGGAAACATTATTACTGCCTGCACTAACACTTTTTAGACCAGTATTAGTTCCATAACCTAATATAGCCAAAAGAAGTCTTTGTTTTACAATCTCTTTATCTAATATTTCTTTATCACCACTATAATAAAATTCATTAATAAAGTCAGTAAGTACATCAGCCTCTTTTAGAACATCTAATAAACTAGTATTTGACCATTTTTGAGCTACTTCTTTCTTTATTTTATTTAACTGCGGTGGTTCATTTTGTTTTCTAAGCTTTTCTAGTTTTATATGACTTTTATTACTCTTTCTAGTTATTGAAACATACTTGCTACTAATAATACTTTTATTAAATTGATTAAGATTTTTTGTTAAAGCTTTTTTGAGTTTTGTAGTAAAGCTTTTTTCACTAATGGGCTGATTTAATAAATTATAGTAATCCTCTCTTATACTATCAAAGTCTTGAGGTAAGTCACTTTCTGGGTCTCTATATAAATAAGCATTCTTTAGCCATATCTCTTTAACTCTTAGTTTATTTCTAAGATTATGTAGTGTGCACAACTCATAATCTATTCTTTTGACATGGTCACCAGAATCATTTTCTTCAATAACATGCTGTTGATATGATGATTTTATAACCTTATCTATAGGAGGTAAGTCTTTATAGAATGTAGATGATTGATCAAGGTTCTCTTTGATATGAGATAATGCCTCTATAAAATTTTTATAATTTTTATTATTTGTATTAAAGTCTAATAGTTTAATTATTGGAGATAAAATTCTTCTATAGTATCCAACATATGACTTTCTCGCCTTTAAATAAATGATATCTTTATACCCGATTTGATAATCACCTTCACTTTTACTTCTTATCTTTTTTAACTGACTTTTTGAAATTACCGAATATATTGCTTCTTTTACTATATTGTCTTCATGACTAAAAATAGTATCAATTAATAAATTTAAAATACTTTTTCTACTATAGCTTTGTTTTATGTTTGTACTTGCTCCTAACTCTTTTATTAATCTTTTTTCTGCTGAGTTAAATATTTGGTGCGTTACTCTAATAAGAATATCTACAAAACTATCTATTAATTCACGTTTTCTAATATGACAGAATATTGACAAGAGAGCATAACGACGAATTTCAGGCATATTTTTAATAGCATGAGGATACTTTGAGCAAATATTACGATACTGTCTATTTAACTCACTTTCAGCTATCTCAACAATGCTCTTTGGGAGATTTAATGATAATAAAAATTCTAGCTTTTCAGCTTCTTTTTTTACTATATCGGCACTTAATCCTTTTGGCCAGCGTTTAATATACTTAAACCTGGATATTGACTTGTCATAATTAAGCATAAGACCATCTAAAAAAGCTTTTGTTTGATTATCTAAACTTTGTGAAATTGACTCAAGATACTCTTGCTCATACTTGTATCTAATATTCTTTATTATATTAGTTAAAGTATAATCACTTACTTTTTCTATTTTATTTTTATACAGAAAATCATAAACTTTATTTTTTATATTCTCATTTCTAAATGTCTTATGACTATGCATGAGCTCTATAATATAGTCTGATACAAGCTTATTATGCTCTGGAGATAACACTTGTGTTTTGCTGTAATCTCTTATCTCTTGACGATAATTATGAAGTGTTTTGTCCGATGGAATATTTATTTGCGTTTTAACATCTAATCTAGCTGAAATAGAAATCAGTAGAGATCTTGAGAATTTTGGTAGATTAGTAAAAAATTCATTACAGCGCTGGTAATGTTTCACATATAAGACAAAGAAAAGTCTATACTTATACGGTTTATCTGAAGCTAAGTCAAAAAGTTCTTTTGGGACATCAGAGCTATACCTAGACATTATTTAGATCTCTTTCGATAATTCATCTTCTAATTCCGCAATAGTTGGCAAATTAGTTTTTAAATCTTCAGGTAGGCTATTTTCTAGTTTATACTCAGCTAATCCAATTGGTTTAGTCATATCTCGTAGAGTATATTCAGCAAGCACATTGTTTTTTGTCTTACATAAGATTAGTCCTATTGATGGATTATCATTAGGATGTTTTACAGTATCATCTATAGCTGATAAATAGAAATTCATTTTACCCGCATATTCAGGCTTAAACTCTTTATCTTTAAGTTCAATAACAACAAAGCAACGTAGTTTTAGGTGATAGAATAACAAATCTATATAAAAGTCTTGCTCTCCTACTTCCAAATGGTATTGTCGACCAACAAAAGCAAAACCAGCTCCCAGTTCCAGTAAGAATTTCTCCATATGTGAACATAAAGCCTTTTCTACTTCTCTTTCTTTGGCTTGCTCACCAATATTTAAAAAATCAAATGTGTATGGATCTTTTAATGTTTCAATTGCAAGCTCAGATTGAGGATGCGGTAACTTATTCTTGAAGTTAGTTATAGCCATTCCTTCTCTTAGATGTAGTTTTGTTTCTAATTGAATATTTAGTATGCTCCTAGACCATCCATTCTCAATAGTTTTATTAACATAAAACATTCTCGAATCAAAATCAGATAACCTATTCATGATGACAATTATATGACCCCAAGGCAATTGTGCAACAAGCTGTTGCACAAGTTCTAAGTTATCAAATTCTGCTGCGAATTTTCTCATGTATTTTAGGTTTCTAGGACTAAAACCTTTAAGTTCAGGAAATGCTGACTGTAAGTCTTTTGATAGTTTGTCTATTACCTTTGATCCCCAGCTACTCTTTTTCTGTGAAAATATAATAGAGCTTCCAATTTCATGATAAAGTAGAACTAGCTCTTTATTTATACTCAAAGCCGCTTTTTGCTGAGATGATACAACACGTTTTTTGAGTTGTTGTAATAAATCATCATAATTTTCAAGAGGTATTATTTTACTTTGCATAGACTAACAAAAGTTCCTATAATGGTCAGTATCGGTCAAATAATTGACCAATATAAGATAAATTATAAGCAAAAGAATATCATAAAATGTGTAAGTGCGAAAGGCTAATTATAAATAGGAACTTTGAGTAACTTTGCATATTTTGATCCGTTCCTTAGGTTTAGGCCTATTATCTGTAAGACACTTCTGATTAAAAGCATATATAGCAGTATTATTATTATTATTGGATGGAAGCTTCCGAGATGTGGTTCCCTTACATAAATCACAGGAACTTCCTTTACTTGTCATTGCTTCCTGATTTATATACTTAGTACATTCTTTTCCTAGTTGTTTTCCTTTTCCTAAACAATACTTTTTAATCATATATAATCTCCTATGTTAAATTTCCACTATTTTGTTAAACATTTTTAATTTTGTAGATGCTGAAATCTTCAAAAATCCAATTATTTTTTTATTGTTAAATAAATTGTTTTAAGAAACTTTCTAGCGGTTGCAATAATTGCTTTTCCTGCTGATTTTTTCTGTTTTATTTTTCTATAAAAATCTCCCAAATAATGGCTCTGTCGCAAACTGACAATTACGTAATTTTATAGTATTATTTTAGCACAAATATTTTTTATAATTTAGATGTTAGATTGGTAGTGGGCTCTGTCGCAAATTTGTAGATTAGTTACAATTTTCCTAGAATGATTATGGTTCTGTCGCAAATTGGCAACTGCATGAATTTATATT
>JAUHXN010000005.1 GCA_030426865.1 bacterium
TCATTATCATAATCTGAAAATGTAGATGCAAGAGAACACCCATTATCAGCAACTCCCAGTTCCTCAGCAATCTCAACGAATTTCATATCTCCCATATTTTCATAGAAGAAATTACGATCACAATCGCCATTACCACCTACGTAACTTGAGAAATAAATATCTAAATCGCCATCTATATCGAAGTCTATAAATGATACAGCTGTATTCCAGATTTTTGCTTCTAAACCAGCAGATATTGTTATATCATAAAATTTACCATCTCTATTTTCAAATAAATATGAATCTGCTCTTTCGAAAGTTGTAACTATAAGGTCTTTATCACCATCATTATCTAGGTCGGCTGCTGCTGCACCTACAGTTTGATCGTGTACTGACATAACTAAACCAGAAGAAGCGTAAACATTTTTAAACGTACCGTCTTGCATATTTTGGAACAATGCAGAGTGATTGAGCAATCCACCGGCCACGAAAATATCTTCGTACCCATCATTATTGAAATCAAATACTACTACACCACCGCTCATCTCTCTTGTGTCAAGCGTAAAATGATCACCGACACCGATTTGTTTTCCAACTTCTTCATAAGTCTGGGCTACGGATAATTGTATAATTCCAAGGGTAATTATTATTCTAATTAAAAGCTTCATTTTATTAATTTCCTTTGATTATTTTAATTATATAGGAATCCCCATTGGTATTAATCTTCAAGAAATATACTCCTGGAGATAGTCCATAGTCATCGGAATTAATATTAATCCTATTTCTACCGGCTGTCAAAGATTTGTTTATTGGTATAACCTGTCCGACTTGATTTATGAGCTCAAGCGAAGAGTAAAGAGGTGATTCTAGGTCAAACTCAACTGTGGTATTTTGTGAAAACGGATTAGGTATAACGCTAATATTTAATTTATTGTCAGTAATAGAATTAAATATTCCAGATTGAGTAACGAAAATATCAGCTATATATAGACTGTCACAGCCGTTATACGCACCACCTTTTATTTTATTAGAATAGATGCCGTCTTCAAAGTATTGCTTTCCTTTGAATTCTTCACCTGCTTTCAAATAAATACTATCTCTCTTCTTACTTTCAGGTAGTGGATCAACTATTATAGTATGAACACTATCACAATTTGCTTCGCTTTTAAAAGTTTCTGAGAATAATTCACGCTTAATAATAATTTTTCCTCTGAAAAAATCACCATAACACACGCTAAAATTCTCTTGGAAATTAGGTGCTTCTAGTATGTTTATGTTGTAAGTTATCATACTATCACAACCATTGGATGCTTTAAATTCTCTAACAAAGGTTTCACTTTCTATGTACTCTTTCCCTTGGAAATATGTTCCGTAGCAAATAGATGTATCTATAGTACTTGAGTAGGGCTGCAGTATAGATACATTATAAGTTACTACACTGTCACAACCGTTTACATTGACATAATTCATTACTTTTTCGCCTGGTTCGTCCCAAGTTTGCCCTATGAATTCTTCACCTTTACAAATATCAATATTTACATCTTTCTCATCTTTTTTGTTGACATAGATTTGGTAGTATAGACTACTATCAGCACCATTAGTAGCAGTTACAGTGTCTCTATATTCACCGTTAGCTAACCATACTTTACCGAAGATTTCTTCACCTTCACAAATATCGACTCTTACAGTATCCGAATATGGTTGAACTATTTTTAGAGTTTGGTTAGGGGCAATATTTCTTAATTTTGATCTGATTCTTTTTCCTGTCCAAATAACTTCCAATGAATCAATAGTTTCAATATCCATCAATCCAAAGTGAAGTACTCTAGTGCTTTGGGATAAGTAACCACCACCACCAGACGTCACTTCTCTCATTTGAGTTGTAGCTCCAGTAAATACCTTTACACGACTACCGATAGCTAATCTATCAATTGTAGAGCCCTCTAGTTTGACTTTAAGCCAGTTTCTACCAGAGTTTTGTTTATTCTCGAAAAGTTTAAAAAAGTCATCGTCATTATAAGTGTTAGCTGATTTATCAGGTCTAACAGCTGTAGTCAATAAATCTACATCGCCATCATTGTCAAAATCGATTTGTGCTGCACCTCTATCTATGCCTGGTGATAATAGTCCTTCTTCAGCACTTACTTCTGTGAATGGTTTTCCATAACCGTCATTTCTGAACATTCTATTATTGTCTGCATACTCAGTATTGATATCAGGAATAGGTAGCAAATAACCATTAGTTACATGTAAATCTACATCCATATCTAAATCAAAATCAAACCAATTTACACTCCAACTTACTGTCAACCCAGATTGCTCACTATTCGGATTAGCTTTCGTATTATCTAATTTCAACTCTTTTCCTTTTTCGATAAAGAATTGGCCACTAGCATTTTCGAAAAAATAGTTCTGACCAATGTTAGTTGCATAATAATCGAACCATCCATCATTATTATAATCGCCAGCATCAACACCCATACCTAATATCGCTTGATTGAAACCATATTGGTCTTTTACATTTGTGAATTTTTTCTCAGGATAATCATTTCGGTAAAGTGCGTTAGAAGAGAAGTTTTGACCAAAGTCATTAGCTACGAATAAATCCATATCTCCGTCATTATCGAAATCTGAAAATGATATTGCTAATCCACATCCATTATCATTGACTCCGTACTTTGCACTTTCTTCAGTAAAAAATTCACCGCCATGATTTATAAAAAGACTATTTGGCAAACAAACTTGATTGGAATTATCTTCAAAATAATTTGCTACACAAATATCCATCCAACCATCTAAATTTACATCGGCAAATGCGACACTAGTCGATTGGAATTTTTCTCTGATTCCTAATTTGTAACCGGCTTCTTCGAATTTACCATTTACATTACGATAAACTAAACTCAATTGACCCGCATCTGTCGTGAAGAATAAGTCTTCCCAACCGTCATTGTCATAATCAAATGAACCGCCACCTATTACAAAATATACGGAAGGAATATCTATAATTTCATCAGTTACATCAGTAAACATATTTGCATAGTCATAAGGGGTTGTCTCATAAGCGGCAGGGTTATTTCTGTATATTTTCGTCTTCTCTTCGTCTCCACCAAGTAAAACGAAATCGTCGTACCCGTCTCTGTTATAATCAATTACAACAACACCACCAGACATCAATGAGCCATCGTGTGTGAAATGTTCTATACCTGCTTTAGGGAATATATCCTCAAAAGTTTGCGAATGCGCAGTATTAATAATGCATGAAAATGATAGAATAACTATCATCGAAAAAGTAAATAAACTCTTCATATTTAACCTAACTATGATTTTAATAATTTTCTAAATTTAACAATATGTTACATATATAACAAGCCAGAAAGTAAAAAGTAACATCATTTGTTACTTTTTTTTGATAATAGAATAAAAAAGAAAGAATATAGAAGTTAAAAGACAAAAATAAACGAACCAATTCCCATAAATAGCAAAAAATGTAATATCATCAATAGTTGGGATTGTCATAGAAATAGAAGTTTGTTCGTATTGCTCTGCTCTTTGTAATATTTTTCCTGTTGGTGAGATAAAACAAGTCACTCCCGAGTTTGCAGCACGTGCTAGATAACGCTTGTTCTCGATAGCTCTAAATGCTGAGATTAGGGCGTGTTGTTCGGGGCCAGGTGTGAAGTCGTACCATGCGTCGTTAGTAATTACAGTATAAAGATTTGCTCCCTTTTTACTAAATTCTCTAACAAAAGATGGGTAAATAGATTCTATACAAATTATTGGAGCTATATTCACTCCCTTGTTTGGCAGCATCAGATTCTTCTGTTTGGTTCCTTTACCCCAAAATGATATACCTACCCCCCAATCTATGAATTCAGTTAAGAATGTAAAAATCTCTACGTGAGGGACTCGTTCGCCAAAAGGAGTTAATTTCATTTTGTGATAAATATCATAATCATTAGAATCAATTAATACAGCACTATTGAAATTATCATATTTTACTTCTTTTCCTCTGAGATTCATCTCTTTAGTTATGCTTGGGGCGTTTTCTTCATACACTACTATATCAACGAATCCGGATAGTAAAGCTATGTTGTTAGTATCAACCCATCTACCGAGAAAGTTAAAATTATGGTCAAGGTTAAAACTATTATTAAGGTATAAAATACTGGTTTCTGGCCATATAATTAAGTCTATATCAGAAATTGAATCCAATAGGTTATTAGAATAATCTATTAATGTTCTGACTTGGTCTGCAGGCCCAGCACTCCACTTGTCCCATGGATCAATGTTAGGTTGGATAAGCCCAATGTTAATAGTCTTGTTTGACTCTAATAATGTACTATGATTATACTTTGTTATCTGTATATTGGAGTAAATAATAGGCAATACAATTAGTAAAAAAAGTGTAGAATATTGCCATTTATTTTCTTTGTAACTCGAAGCACCATTCTTATAATTAAATATCAAATCATAGATTATAACATTGATAAGTACTATAACGAAAGTAACACCGAAGACTCCGAACAGATCAGCTATTTGTACCCAGCTAGTATTGTATATCTGTGTGTACCCGAACGAAGCCCATGGAAAAGATAACTCAGTCAGAGTTCTAGACCATTCGAACGATGCCCAAATGAAAGGGAACAAATAGAGGGATAATCGTCGGGGTAGCCTTATCCTGATTACTAACCACAGAATAATAGGTACCATAAAATAAAATGGATGAAATATATCTAACACAAATCCAGAACTCATTAGAAAAGGATCTGTTTTCTCTTGGAAACTGCTTATCCACCACAAAGTTCCAACTTGATAAACAAAGAAAGTAGCGTAAGTATTCCAAAAATAGAACTTTTTAGTACTATCAAGCAAATATAAAATAGGTATAAACGCGATAAATGCTAAAAAGTAAAATGGCATAGGAGGGAATGCTAGAACTAGCAATAGCCCACTTGCTAACGAAAGTAATAGTCTTGTGTTCTTTTTCATAGTTCAATTTATAGAATTTGTGCTAAATTCGAATAAATTATCTAAATTGCCTTTAGAAATAAGGTGTTCTATCCGATAAGAATAGAGAAATGAATAAAAAGTAATAAACTTGGCAAGATAATTGCAATTGTAATATCGAATTGTCATTAATTGTCTATTATTTGTTAAGTTACTAAACATCAAAAGGATTTTGGGATGGAAAAACAGGAAGTTAGTATAATAAAAATCAAGACCCTCCACTTCGGAGAGATAGAAATAGAAAATGATAAAGTTTTCCATTTCCCTGATGGATTGTTGGGATTTGAAAAATACAATAATTTCGTTTTAATTAATCACGAAGAGACGGCCCCCCTTAGATGGCTTATTTCGGTAGATGATCCTACAATTGGATTTCCTCTAATCAATCCTTGGATGGTTGATATAAAGTATAACCCAGGTAAGAACATAGATTTGGAATCAGAAGCGGCTTTTGTAGTAATTACTTTAGGTAATAAAGAAAGAGTAATGACTGCAAATATGAAAGCCCCGTTAGTACTTGGAGTAGAGACCAGAGAAGGTCGCCAAATAGTGATGTCTTCGGACAAATATTCTACTAAGCAACCTGTTATTCATACTACAACAGAAGAGGTCTAGTATGCTGGTACTCTCTAGAAAAGTAGGTGAAGTAGTCACTATAGGAAATTCGATTGAAATAACTGTTATCAGTTATGATAGGGGAGTAATACGACTAGGAATTAATGCTCCAAAGAGTATTGCTGTACATAGAAAAGAGATTTACGATAAGATAGCAGAGACTAATAAGGAATCTTCGGGTGTCGAGTTCGATATGTTGAAGAACTTGCTAAAAAATACAGAAATTAGCTCTTTAGGCTCAGAAAAGAATAAATTAGAACATTTGGCAATACATAATACTAAAAAAGACTAGATGCACTCTGCCCTCATAATAGACGATGATGTTTGGATGCAAAGAATAATGCTCAAAAACCTTAAGCAATATGGGTTTGACGAGATTTATACTGCATCTGACGGTTTCAATGGTATAGCACTTGCAGTTGAACATATCCCATCACTTATTGTATTGGATATACTCATGCGAGAGCTTGATGGGGTTGCTGTGCTTAAAGTCCTGAAAGCAATTAAAACTACTCATGATATACCAGTTCTAGTTGGTTCTGGTGTTACTGATATGGACGTAATAGCAAGAGTTGTGAAAGCAGGATCTAATCACTTTATATCAAAACCTTATTCAAAAGCTACATTAGAAGAAAAATTACGTGATGTATTCGGTGAAGAAAAACTAGAATTGCTAAGGAATCATAAACCGTTCTCAGATAAAGAGCTTGGGTATATACCAGAAGAAAAATACAAGCGGACTGAAGCGGAGAAGAGTACGCCTAAAATTGATTTAAAGAATAAAAATTCTGGTATGAGTGGCTATGCTGCCAAACATTATTCTGAAGACGAAAAGAAGAATATCAATGCTCTTAAGAAATTACTTCTGAAAAGTGATAAATAGAGATTGATTTAATATTCCTCAAACTCAACATTGGTAAACTTATTTTTTTCAATTATTTTTTTAACCCTTTCGGTACATGCGGTCAACAAAGTGCCTTTGTTTGAAAAGAAATCAGTCCCTTTGTAAGTGCTTAAATCAAATTCAATTTTTACATCTGAATCTTCAAGTTGAGCTTCACTATTGGTGAATTCTCCTACAATTGCATCTACATAAAAGGCATAATAATTTTTATCTTCGTGTCCTTTGATTACTATCGGGAAACAGCCCCAACCCGTAAACTTCTCTCTTTCGAATAGCTCTTTCACATTTTCAGATATTGCAAAGAATGTACTATCTGCAAATTCAATTATATCAAACCATTTCTTACCTTTATCAACAGTAAAAGTGTTGTTTTCTACCAGTATTGAGTCCTTTGTCAATGGTGTTAAGGTGTCATACTCTAAATCACTTTGTATCTTTATAGTGCTTCTATTATAAGAAATACGGGCATCGAATAGATAGAATTTTGGCATATTTCTACTTCGCAGTTACTTTGAACATAGTTCTTCTGTTTTGCGCTCTGCCTTGTTCGGTATCATTACTTACTTCTGGTTGGCTATATCCAAAACCACGATAACGCAATCTTCGCTCTTCTATTCCTTTGCTGATTAGTGCATCCATTACAGCTTTCGCTCTGCGCTCTGATAGTTCTTGGTTGAATTCCTCACCACCTATATTATCTGTGTGTCCTTGCACTTCTAACCTAATAGTAGGCTTGGACATCATCGCATCAACAATCTCGTTTAGTATAGGTTCTGATTGAGGTAATAAATCCGATTTGTTATACTCAAAAAGAATAGGTCTTTTGAATAAGTCACCAAAGTCAGACCACGGGAACAAGTCACTAGTGTCATAGTGATCGATAGCTACCATATTCGAATCTCTACCAGGTATCGTCAACTCAGAGAATACTGTGTGGTATCCCCAATAATTCGGTGGTTTGTAGCTTATTAGGTAGTATTGGCGTAAACTATTGTATATATCACGTATGATAGCCAGTAGCTCTTGTTTCGATTTCGCTCTGTAGAATCTACCACCAGTGTATCTAGCTAAATATACTAATTCTTGGTCTTGAGAGTAACCGAATGCAACTGTAAATATATGCACTTTCTCTTTTTTGGCATATTCTATTACTTTACCAATGTCTATTTTAGAGTAGTTGTCATCGCCATCTGTGAAGAGTACTAGCACTCGTGGGTCATCTTTGCTCGTAGTACTTAGTAGCTTTATGTTCTCTACTACTGCGTTTCTCATGGCAGAGAAAAGTCCTTTATTCTGATCTTTCTTAGCGTTGAATAACTGACGCAACCTAGAAGTATCATTGTCCATTGGTACTTTTAGGTCGAACTTATTGTTGAAGCTACTTATGCCTATATTATCATACGAATACTTCTCATCTATAAGCATATTAGTTCCCATGTGGATAATGTCCAACACAGGTTCCATAGAGCCGCTATAGTCAATAGTCAGCATAAGATTATAAGGTATAGAATCACCAGCACCATATTCACGAACAGTGAACTCAGGTACATTGACCATTCGTTTCTTATATAGTTTACCTAGTTCTTCGTCAATTTTAGTGAAGTAAGTTATATCCGGGTCTTGTTTGTAAGGGTTCGCCATTTGAGTAGCGAAATACCCAAGTGAGTCATATACACGAGTGAATAATCTAATTTCATTCGGATAATCTTCTATCTCTAATCTAAATATATCGTATATTAACTTGTTTGGGTCTAGTGAATCTATTGGTTTACTACCAGAAATATAAATATCATCATAGTCAACGCTGTCCGCAATTGCGAAATCGTCATCTATGTCTTGTTGCATTTCGAAGCCCTTGGGTTTCTCTCGACTACCACAAGCAACAAATAAAACCCCAAGTAATATGATTAATAGATTCTTTTTCATCTAGATTATAGCTTTATCCCCATAGCCATGCCGTCACCAACGGTTACTAGGCAGCTTTCGTAAAGTGGACTATTTTTTAATATCTGGTTTAGCTCCTGTATTGCCTTGACATTTCCAGGTTCACTTTTAGGATTGGGCTCTGCTATATGACCGAAGCCAAGAGCATTGTCAGCAGCGAATACACCACCTTTACGGATTAGAGGAGTAGTTAGCTCGAAGTAGGTTTTATAACCTTTCTTGTCAGCATCTACGAATACGAAATCAAGTTCGTATTCTGGCTTCCATCCAGCTAGAAAATCTTTTGCATCTGCATTTATGACTTCTATTTTGTCTGCTAATCCAGCTTTCTCAGCCATTTGCTCTATAAATCGAGCATTCTTATCGAATATCTCTACAGCTATTACTTTACCACCTTCGGGTAGTGCCCTGGCCATAGTAATAGCAGAGTAACCAGCTAATGAGCCTATTTCGAGTACATATTTGGCATTGATTGACTTTAGGAATACTTGCAAGAACTTGCCTTGCTCTTCTGAAATACATATCTCGGGGATTCCTGCTTCTTTTGCTTCTTGTTTTAGTTGTCTAAGAAAATCATCTTCTGATGAGAAATTTTTACGCAAGTATTGGTAAATCTCTTCTGTTACTTGAGTAGGACTTGATGACATATTTTCCTCTTATTCGGTTTTTTATAATATTACGGGCGTGTGCCTAATCGTACATTTACGTTGATACCATGTTGGTCGATTTTCTCTACAAACGTTCCCAAATTATACATAACACTATCCAAGCGTTGAGCAAGTTTTTTGTCATATAGTAGTTTATTGAGTAGCGATTCGTTGCTCTGTATGTCTTCTATTATCTTACGGACATCAGAGGCAATTTTAGATACATCTTCCCAGCTGTTATCAACTTTATCAATTAGTGTTACGGCTTTTTCGGAAACCTGTTTCATATCTGCGATAATTCGCTCTATATTTGGCTTTTGTTCTTTGACAGCAGAGTTCAATTCTCTAGATAATTCGGATAGATTAGCAATACTAGAATTAATAGCACCTTCGTTACGAGCTACCATATCATTGATTCTAACCATGGCTTCCGACGCGTTAGTTATAGTAACACGCAAATCGTTCATTAATACAGTATCACCCAGTACACCATTAGCATTGACTATGAGCGTGTCTAATCCTCGCACTATACGCTTTAGGTCAACACTCACTTCTCCCACATCGGCGATTAAATCACCCAAATCGGCTGCGGTTTTTCCTCTAATTATGTGATTTTCGGAGATTGATTGCGAAGAAACACCAGGGAATATTTCTAACTTTTTACCGCCAGTAATCTCTAATATAGATATACGAGCAGTAGCATCGGTATATATATCACCTATTCCGTCTATGAAAGCCGTTACTAATACGGAATCGTTTTTGTTCTCTATTTTGGTAACTGTACCGCGCTCTACACCATTTACAACAACAGGCGAAGAGGGTTTGATACCACCAGAACTAGGAAACATAAACTGAATTGTCTTTTGTTGACCACTCAGAGAAAAACTCTCACCTAGCATAACACCTATTACTAGCATTACTACACCAGCAAGTGCAACTAGACCTACTATTATCTCTTTCTTTTTATCTGGATTCATATTATTTGACTTTTGTTTGAGTCTTTTTTTATTTCACTTTAAAAAACGCATATCTATGCAAATTACTAATTTCTTATGTTTTTATGATATTTTTAGTGGAAATAGTTGTGGGGGCAGGTCAATCAGAAAATAACCAAGACGTTAGAAGTATCTATTTGCTTAATTATTCATATTAAAAGCCTAGACTCTTCATTCACTTCGCTCATTCAGAGTGACGTGTCTGCTCTTAACAGTCATTGCGAGGACTGAAAGGACGTGGCAATCTCAAAGTCAGTATTTCTATCATCCCAAATAGAATATCTAAGTATATACCTTCATACTGATAATGTCAATCAGAAAATAACCAAGACGTTAGAAGTATCTATTTGCTTAATTATTCATATTAAAAGCCTAGACTCTTCATTCACTTCGCTCATTCAGAATGACGGTTTCCCCTTAGCTGTCATTCTGATAAATTACGAAGTAATTTGAAGAATCTATGAGAACTGCAAAGCAGTTCAATATAAGTAGCTCTTCAAAAAACCTCAGCCGCCAAGTAAAACGAACCAGTAATAACACAATCTAACTTGCTATCGAATGCGAATTGTTTGGCTTTTTTGGGGTCTATCAATATAATAGCGTTTATGCCTAATTGCTCAGCATAGTAGCTCAGATCAATCGCCGACATTGAGCGCTCGTTATCTACTTGCGTTAATATCATCAGATCAGTGATTACGGCCAATTCCTCGATGATTCCGCGGTAGTCCTTGTCACTCATCAAAGCTAGTATTACCGTCCATTTCTTATCATTGAAAGTCGATTGTAATGATTCGACTAGGTTTTTAGCCGCTGCTACCGAATGCGATATATCGAGTATGCAAACGGGGTCATTGCTTATCATCTGCAACCTTGCAAAATAACCAGAGTTTATCTCTATTTTCTCAATAGCTTTTTTCTGTATCTCGGTTGGAATTGCTTTCCCCAAGTAAACTTCGCTCGCCTTTAGAGCTGCGGCATAGTTCTTTACGAAAGATTGGCTGATGAATTTGTTGCTAATCGTCTTCTTGATTTCAACTTCGATTTGCGTATTGGAAAGTATCAACTCCGCATTCTCTTTCTTAGCTTTTTCACTGATTACGCTGAGTACATTCTCTGCATAATTAGTCGTGATAATCGGTGTGTTGGGTTTGATAATCCCAGCTTTCTCGAATGCAATTTTCTCTATCGTATCACCGAGGAACTCCTCGTGATCCATATCGATATCATTGATAACGCATACTTTGGGATTGATTATATTAGTACTGTCGAATTGCCCGCCCATACCAGTCTCTATAACGGCTACATCAACACCCTTATCTGCGAAATACATGAAAGCCATAACGGTAGTTATCTCGAAGAAAGTAGCATCCATCTCCTCGGCTATCGGTAGCAATTTCTCGGCATATTCTATCAGCTCATCATCGGTAATAGCAACGCCATTAACCCTAATTCGCTCGTTGAAATCCTTGATATGCGGTGAAGTATATAGCCCCACTTTCAGCCCCGATTCTATCAGAATAGAACTAGCAACCGAACAAGTACTACCCTTGCCATTAGTACCAGCTACGTGTATAGTGTTATAGCGATTCTGCGGATTACCCATTGCTTCGGCAAGAGCAATAGTTCGCTCCAATCCGGGTTTTATCCCCATTCTATGCTTGCTGAATAGGTTAGCTATTATGTCTGCTTTTATTTGATCTTTGGTTTTCATAGACTGCTAAATTAAGGGAAGGTAGGGAAAGATGAAAGGGGAATATTTTTTCTAACTCGTATGAAGAGGCTAGTTTTTTTATTAAATTAGTGATACATTTAAAATAATGAATAATGAATCATTCATAAACTTGAATATTGTGGAAACATAGAAATGATACAAAGGCTAATCATTATATTTTTATTTTTAACTAGTATAGTTTACTCTCAGAATGTTCCGACTGAATTAGACTCATCAAAAATTGAAAATATCAAGTTAAAAGTAGAAAAGCTTATAAAAGATTGGGATCCTGAAAATGAATCTTGGAAATTCTGTACGGTTCAGCTAAAAGAGCCTGAATTAACTATACTTTATGGGCAACAATCTATTCATCCTCTGCTTGCAGAGTATAACAGAAAAATCCAATTCATAACCCAAAACTCAAAGACTGATATAATTGATATGGCTTTAAATACAGGTGGAAGAACCCTAATAAAAGTCTATTACGATAAAGTAAACAACTTAATTATAATGGAAGACCGTTTCGGAGGTTATTATTTTAATCTATCAACTTTTGAATATTCTGAAAAGTTATGGGATAGATTCGAGGAAACAATCAACAAGGAATACTTAGGAACAATCAATGGTAAAAAGTACCCTTTACAATTTATTAGAGATAAAGAATAACGATAAACCTTTGTGAAATGTCTAAAAATACTCATTTACATATTTCTACTATTAGTAGCCTCTTCTTCACTTAACAGTCAAACTGTTGAAAGATTCAAATCTGATTTTTCTAAAATTGACGCAAGCACCTTTAATGAAGATGATATGAATTATTTTTACAGGATATATCTTGATGAGCTTACGCCATATAATTATTCAACTAGGTTAAGAGAACAGAAATATAATGGTGATTACTTAAAATACCCTTTTAAAGACTTGATAAATGATAGTATATATAAATATCGAATTGAAGAATTCTTTAATTCAGAAAATGAAGAATTATTGACTTTTACTTATTTCACTATTTCTGCTGTGGGTGATAAATCGTTTGAGAAAAGAATGATTGAAAGACTTAGTTTAGGTGGAAAAGCAGACCTTTGGTTATGTTTGGCTTTAATGCACCTTGAAACTGATCGAACTTCAGTACTGTTTGACTTTCTTGTATTAGATTGGGATAATTCAAATGAACGAATGATAAGATATTATTCAAGATTAAATAAGGATTCTTTAAGAAATACAGCATACAATCATATTGATGATGCTGATGAAAAAGCAAGGAATCTTTCTTATACGTTTTTATCAGTAACAGACTTAAACGAAAAAACTGAAAAATTACTTAAAAGAGCAGTTTTAAAAAATGAAAATTTTACACAAAATATTCTCTTAGCTGCTATCAAAAATTTACAGATTGGTAATCTCAAAGACTTGTTAGTTCCATTACTTAATCATTGGTTAGTTGGAGGGGCTGCGATGCAAGCACTAGCTAATAGTACAACAGAAAGTGATAGACAAGTAATAGTTGATATAATCGAATCTCGAGATACTTTAGACGATGATTTGTTATATAGTCTGTTGACTTCTAAAAACATTGAGAATAATAAATTGTGGCTTAAAGTAATACAAACGGAAAAAGTACCCAATGATTTCTTCTTCCATTTATTAAGCCATGATGTATACCTCTCTGATGAATTATTACCCTATGTGCAAGAAGCCATTGAGAATATTGATAATCCCCAAAAACTAAGTACAATTATTCCCATTCTTGGCCATAGAGAAGACGAGAAATCATTGAGTCTTGTTTTTGATGCTATGAGACATGAAGACTTGAAAGTTCGTGAGAATGCAACATATAGTCTACGAGGCAATAAATCAAAGATAATAAAGGAGCAAGTTAAATCAATCATTTTGGACTCGAATATAAGAACAATTGGAATCATCAATTTAGCAATTGACCATAATTTGAATTCATATCACTCTATTTTTGAGAATCAATTCAAATATAATGAAGACCTATACTGGAGAAGAACATCTATTAAATATTTATCTATTTTCCCTTTAGAAAGACATATACCACTTTTCAAATCAATCTTATTAGACAGCAAAGGAGATAGATATGCAAAGTATAGAGCTGCAATTGGATTAGGGAATCTAAATGACAATAGTTCTATTGATTTGATTATTGAAGCTTGCGATGAAGTAAGCAAAGGAAGAGACTTCAATGCCATGTCTTTTATGAAAGCATTAGGTAAATTAAAAGGCGATAAGGCAAAAGCACATTTGTTATTGCATAAGGATAGTGATGATAATGAAGTAAGAGAATTGATTTACAATATTCTAAAAGATTGGGATGAATAAAAAAATCCCCAGCTTTCACAAGCTAGGGATTTGATAAATTGGCTAGTCTTCTAACTGCTTAGCTAATCGACTGGCAAGATAATCAGGCATATAAACTAAAGATGATTTTAACCTTTCGTTGTTCTTAGCTTTTCTTTCATCATCTTCCAAATAGTAGTTGTAATTGCTATATAGAAAGCAACATAAAACTCGATTGAAATCATCTAACCCATTATCTTTAATCATTGTCAATAGACGGTTTTCTAACTCAGCTTTATTTTCAGTTTCTGATAGAGCTCTTCCTAATCTACCAATACTTCCATAATAATGATTTTTGCTCTCATTGTCTATTCTCAAGGTTATTCCTAACATTAGATCCAAAACATTTATATCTAACTGCTCTAATTCTTTAATATACGTTTCTCTTCCTTTCCACGCATAGCTGCCGTCAGATACTCTGGAAAATCTATCGTTCATTATATCAAGATGTGCCCTTAGAAACACTTCCCAATTTGTCGATTCTGCAGAAAGGATTGCTATTTGCATAGCATGTACTCTAGGGCTGTCATCCATACTACACTGTCCTACTACAATACGATTTCTTTTCATTTCCAAAGCTTCGGACTTTGAAACATATTTCCAAACATAAGATTCGAATTCCTCGTTCGAATTTTTTTCTCTTTTTGCTTCATCTATCGCTTCTCTAAAAAGTAGATTAAACTTTCTATCTGTCAATAGATTAGCTTTTACTACTGAATCATGTTTACTAGCCCATTCTTTAATTTTAGAAACATATTCATTATACAAAGTCTCTTCATCATCATCATTTTTGTATTTGTATTTGGGTTTACTAGTCATAGTATTAGCATACTCTAAGAAGTCACTGACTTTGTGAAGAGTAGTGTCCTTTTCATAATAATATCCACCTCTTTTGGCATCGTCTCTGTAGATTCTACTGTTAGTGTCTATTAAACAATCTGAGTATTCTATTAGTTCTGAATAAACTTTAGGTAATTCTTTTCTTTCAAACTCCTTAATGAAGTAAATTGCCTCTAATCTTTCTTTTCTGTAGTCTGTTTTTTCATAGTGATTAAAAAGCCAAGAGCCATCAACTTTTAATCCGTATAAATCGGGTTCAGATTCGAAATACAGTTTATTATTAGAGAGTAAAGAGTTGAATTCTACTACTTCAATTTCTTTGTAGTTTGTATACTTTTCTTTTATGATAACTAGTCGCTCTTCTATTTTTGCATCGGTGTATTTGTGTTGGAACTCACCGAAAGAAATTCCATTTTTTAAATCAAGAATTGCACTTTCAATATCCTCACCTTCAAGTATTATAAAATTCCCTAATGATTGTTTTACACTAAATAAAGTTCTGTCAAAATCACATTGAGCAAATTTCAAATTCAAATCTTTGACAATAGTTTTTAGTTGACCAATAGTAGTATCACTATACATGAGCCCATTGTCGTGAATTTTAAACTCTTGCGATTGAACTAAACCATTTGATAAGAATAGAGAGATTAATATAAAAGCTAACTTTTTCATAACATGCCTCCTCTAGGTAAGTTTAAAATCTATAGTTACTATATAGACTGTACAAATATAAATTTAGTTACAATTTTTATGAAAAAACTGAACTTGAAAAAAGAGAAGTAGGTTTTATTTGTTAAATTAGAGGTAAATTGATTTGTGTAAGAATCTAAGTTGGAGTTTTTTATATTAAAAGGAGCGAAGAAGTGAAAGGGAAAAAGTTAGGAGAGCTTGAAAAAAGAATTGATGAGGTCTTATACTATGTATGGGATCCAATTGGTGTTTCTGATACTCCTGAAGCAAGAGGTGAGTATAGTTCATATACTAGAACCATCCTTAATTATGTTCTTGAAGAAGATTTAAAAAATATTGCATATCATTTGGGTAAACTTGAAACTAGCTCAATGGGAATTACTTCAAATGAATCAAAAAATTTAGAAATTGCTGAACTATTGATGAGATTTAAGTTTGCAGTAGAAGAAGATTTAAAATAATTGTACCCCCCCCAAAAAAAATCCCCAGCTTTCACAAGCCAGGGATTTCTATAAAATTCTACTTTTTTACCAAAGACTAACTCGTCTCCCCTTGCGATAGCGAGTAGCCACGCTTCCCTTCGAAAGTATATAGATTTTCTAACTTGATGAAGTTGAAGCCAGCTTTGTTGAAGTTGGCGAGTAGCTCCACTATAGCATCGTAGCTGAACTCTGCCTTGCCGTCCGTTGCCGAGTAATCTTTGCTTACAAAGCGGCAGTACCAGTGGTCGGAGCAGAATATATCTCGCTCTTTACCCGGCCATACAGCTATACCTCGGTTCGAGATAGTCTTTAGCATAGTGCCGTTTGGTGCTAATGGTTGTAGCTCTTTCGCTAGCTCGTGTGGGTCTCTTCCTTGTGCCACCCAATCTATGAATACATCTACACCGACTAATGTCTTAGGTACTCGGCGTATATTGCAACCGGGAATAGCAATTCTGTGGTTCGTAGGTTTAGGTATTGTCAGGTGTTCAGGTGATTGACCCAATCTAGCTATAACAGCTTTCGCAAATTCCTTTGTGCCTACTAGTTCGCGAGTGTGTTCGCTCTTCATATCGCCAGTGTGAATACCATCTTCTATTGTTTTGAATAGTGCATTTTGGATTTTGTATGCATACTCACCTAGGTTTAGGTGCACTAGCATCATACAAGCCCCGTTAAGCAATCCGCTTGGGTTTGCTATGTTCTTACCAGCTATGTCAGGTGCCGAGCCGTGTATCGCCTCGAACATCGCCACATTCTCGCCAACGTTAGACGAGCCGCCTAAGCCAACTGATCCAGCGATTTCTGCAGTTACGTCAGAGATTATATCGCCATATAGATTAAGAGTCACGATAACGTCGAATCTATTAGGGTCGTTAGCTATTCTAGCAGTCCCGATATCTATAATATAGTGCTCAGCTTCTATCTCAGGGTACTCGGCTTTTACTTCGTTGAATACCTGGTGAAACAAACCATCGGCGTGTTTCATTATATTGTCTTTAGTCATACAAGTTACTTTCTTTCTGCCGTGTGCTTTCGCATATTCGAATGCATAACGGATTATCTTCTCAGAACCCGGTCTAGAGATTAGTTTCAGCGCTTGTACTACTTCCGGAGTTTGCTGATGCTCGATACCAGCGTAAAGGTCTTCCTCATTCTCACGAACTACAACTACATCCATACCCGGAAAGTGAGTTTTGATATAAGGGTGATATGCCTTTACTGGACGAACATTAGCAAAAAGCCCCAATGACTTTCTGATAGTTACGTTCAAACTTTTGTAACCACCACCTTGGGGAGTAGTGATAGGACCTTTGAGGAATGCACCGTTGCGAGTGATTATATCCCACGCTTCTTCGGGAATACCTGTTTTGATACCGTCTAGATAGACTTTCTCGCCTACACTGATTTCTTCGTATTCTAGTGGAGCACCTGCTGCTTCTAGTATGTCTATCACAGCATCAGTGATTTCTAATCCAATTCCGTCGCCCTTGGCTAATGTAACTTTGATTTTTTCCATTTCTACTTTTTTTGTTTGTTTAATGTTTTTGAGATGCAATATAAGAATATCATTAATTCTACAGAATACAAAGGGGTTATAATCTGTATTTTTTTAAAATATTCTTTTCATACTTTCTAATCACTAGATTTAAAAGAAAGACCAATTAAGTCTGCCACAACATCTGCCACAACTTCTCTTGCTAAATCAAATTTTCTGTCAAAATATCTGCCACTACGCCAGACAATATGTCGTATATCTGCCGTATTGACTGATAACAGTGTTTTGGCACACTTTTCCAATATACGTTACTAAACATTGACAAAAAATCTAAAACAATTAAAATCACAAAAGGAGATATAAAAATGTTAGTACAAAGAAGAATGCCAATGACAGATTTCGATAGATTTTTCAGCCCAATAGGAGTTGAAAGTCCAGAAAGAACAAATGACATAAAACCAAGAGTGAGAGTCTCAGAGTTAGAAGATATGCTGAACTTCACTATAGAGTTGCCGGGTGTAGATAAAAGTACTATGAAATTAGTAGTCAACGACGAAAATGTAATGACGGTTAGTGGTGAAAGAACAATTGAAACAAAAGAAAATGAAACTATGATGATAAATGAATTTGACTCTGTTAGCTATAAGAGATCATTTATCATTCCTAATAAATACGAAACAGATAAAATTGAAGCGAATTTCAAAAACGGTTTGCTATTAGTAAGCATCCCGAAAAAAGAAACGCTAAAACCAAAAACAATTAATATTAAATAAAAAACAAAGGAGATTTTAAAAATGAGTTTAGTAAAATTTGAACCATTCAGAAATTTGAATGCACTTAACAGAAGAATGAATAGCATACTTAGTGAATTTGACACTGATGCTATGTTTAATTCACGTAACGGATTCAACCCAACGGTTGATGTGCAAGAAGATGAAAAACACATTACGATAGAGGCTGAGATCCCAGGCGTAAAAAAAGAAGACATAAAAGTAAGTATAAATGACGAAAACATATTAGTACTAAAAGGTACTAAGAACAGAGAAACTAAAACGGAAGATGAAAAAGATGGCACTACTTTCCTAAGAGTAGAACGTAGCTTCGGTGAGTTTACTCGTTCGTTTGTGTTGCCCGATAATGTAAATACGGATAGCATAGATGCAGAATTCAAAGATGGTTTGCTGAAAGTAGTTCTTGAGAAAAAAGAACCAGCAAAACCAAAAGAACTAGAAGTAAATATAAAGTAAGCACTTTTAGTTGATAATAATAATCCTGCCCTAGAAATAGGGCGGGTTTTATAAAATATAAATATAGCATATTGAAAACTTGGCATAGATATTTTGCCATACATTTCAGAACATAAATCATGTTTTGCGCGACATTATGTCTTGAAATGTGTGACATAAAGACAAAAAATAGAAATTCAATAAAACAAAGGATAATAAAATGGGAAAAATAATAGGTATAGATTTAGGAACAACTAATTCTTGCGTTTCAGTAATGGAAGGTGGTTCACCAGAAGTAATAACAAATGCTGAAGGTTCTAGAACTACTCCGTCTATGGTAGCATTCACTAAAAATGGTGATAGACTAGTTGGTCAGGCTGCGAAAAGACAAGCCGTTACTAATCCTCACAACACTATCTACTCTGTAAAGAGATTTATGGGTAGTCGTTTGGATGAGGTAAGTGAAGAAGCAAAGTTAGTTCCTTATAAAGTAATTCCTTCAGATGATGGAAACTCGATTAGAATTGATGTAGATGGTAAGAAGTATTCTGCACCGGAAATTTCGGCGATGATTCTAACTAAAATGAAACAAACTGCTGAAGAGTATCTAGGTGAAAAAGTTGACGAAGCTGTAATTACAGTTCCAGCATACTTCAATGATTCGCAAAGACAAGCAACAAAAGATGCTGGTGAAATCGCTGGCCTAAAGGTTAAACGTATTATCAATGAGCCTACTGCTGCGGCATTGGCTTATGGTATGGACAAAAAGAACAAGAATATGACAGTTGCCGTATATGATTTAGGTGGAGGTACTTTTGACGTATCTATCCTAGAGATTGGCGACGGCGTATTCGAAGTAAAATCAACTAATGGTGATACTCACCTAGGTGGTGACAATTTTGACAGAAAGTTGATAGACTATTTGGCAGATGAGTTCAAAAAACAAGAAGGTATAGATTTACGAGACGATGCTATGGCTTTACAAAGATTACGTGAAGCGGGCGAAAAAGCTAAGATAGAATTATCTGGCTCTATGCAAACTGATGTAAACTTGCCATTCATCACAGCTACTCAAGACGGCCCTAAGCACTTGAACGTAACTTTGACTCGTTCGAAGTTCGAAAGTTTATGCGAAGATTTGTTCCAAAGAACATTGAAGCCATGTGAGCAAGCAGTAAAGGATGCTGGTATCTCTAACCACGAAGTAGATGAGATTATCTTAGTAGGTGGTTCGACACGTATTCCTAAGATACAAGAACTAGTAAAAGATTTCTTCGGTAAGGAGCCATCGAAAGGAGTAAATCCTGACGAAGTAGTAGCGATTGGTGCTGCAATTCAAGGTGGTGTATTGGGCGGAGATGTAACGGACGTATTATTACTAGATGTTACTCCTCTAACACTAGGTATCGAAACATTAGGTGGCGTATTGACACCAATGATACCTTCTAATACGACTATACCGACTAAAAAATCGGAAGTGTTCTCTACAGCAGCTGACAATCAGCCATCTGTAGAAGTGCATGTACTACAAGGTGAGCGTAAGATGGCAGCGGACAACCGCTCGTTAGGTAAATTCCATTTGGATGGAATACCACCTGCGCCACGTGGTGTACCTCAAGTAGAAGTTACATTCGATATTGATGCTAATGGTATCTTGCAAGTATATGCGAAGGACAAAGGAACTGGTAAAGAGCAAAACATCAGAATCGAGGCTTCTTCGGGATTATCGCAAGAGGAAATCGACAAAATGAAGAAAGATGCTGAATTGAATGCTGAAGCTGATAAAATCAAAAAAGAAGCTGTAGATACTCGAAACCAAGCAGATGCATTGGTAGCGCAAACTAATAAGCAAATGAGTGAGTTAGGAGAGAAATTGACACAAGAGCAAATTTCAAAAATAGAAAGTGCTAAGAGTAGATTGGAAACAGCATTGAAAGAAAACGAAGCAGATCTAAAACCAGCTATGGAAGAGCTAAATAAAGCATGGAGTGATGCATCACAAAACATGTATGGCGATCCTAATGCGCAAGGTCAACCAGGTGCTGCACCAGGTGGCGAGCCAACAGGCGAACCAGCTCAAGACAGTGCAGAAGAAGACGTAGAGGAAGCTGACTACACAGTAGTTGACGACGAAGACAAGAAGTAAGTCAACCACCCGATCCTTGGGATTCCCCTCTTTTAGAGGGGTGGACTGCGAAGCAGGACGGGGTGTTTAATGAGGAAATCATTACTCCGCCTTCGACTCCGCTCAGGCATCGAAACAGGAATATAAATTCACAAAGACGCATAGAAATATGCGTCTTTTTTTTGTGACTACAAACCCACTTTGACGATGGGACCTTAAAGGCATTCCGTCACTCTGAGCGTAGCGAAGAGTCTAAGGGTTTGATGTTATTTCAATTAGATTCTTCACTTCGCTCCGCTCGTTCAGAATGACGTGTTACGATTTATCCCGTCACTCTGTGGGAGAGAACGACCGAAGTGTCTATGGACTCTTTACTCACTTCTTTCTTTCAGATTGCCATCATCACTCTTTCAAAAATCCGTATTCGTATATTTTCGGTTTGATTTTGTCGGCTAGGAAGTTCAGTTTATCACGTAATATGCCGATTAATTCCATATACTTTTCGTCGTCGCTTTTGCTGTTCATTCTGCCTTTCTCATTCCTACCTTGGAAGTACTCTCTTATGTCATACAAACTAGCATTTACATTTACATTCGGTTGGCTGTGGTAGTATTTCCATAGCTCTCTGCCTGCATCAAATACGGCTGTGGCTTCTTCTGAAAATTCCCTTTTCTTGCTTTGGGTAGCGTCTTTCCCGAACAAATCATTTTCGCTTTCTGTTTCTATTTTTCCGTTAATAAAGTCAGTCATAAAATGACTTTCAAATCTACTCTGAGCATTTACTTCTTGCTCGGTAAATGGTATCCAGTGGTTTGTTGATTTTTCAGAAATTGTTACTCTATTCTGACTATGAAATAAGGTAAATGCTAGGCAATCGTTTTTATATTCAATATCATCTTTCCAATCATTGTTAGGCTCAAGGAATTGATCACGGTCGTTAAGCCAACTAACATTAATAGAATGTCGAACAGCAAAATATAAAGAGGTTTCTATTAAATTTTTTGCAGTTATTGGTAAATAATAAACGTGCCTAGTACCAATATTAATTGTCAAAAATAAAAAAGTTTGGTTTTGAAAATCAGGGGCAGGACTTGGCAAGTAACCTATTATTTGAATGGCACTTTTATCATATGAATCTTTTATCCACATATTTATGCTTTTTGCTAAGCCCCCATAAAATTTCTTTATACCAGAATAATTTCCATTTTTGTCATAAATATCTGTTGAAATGGTTTCTATTTTTGATTTTATTGAGGTGTTCCAAATAGTAAACCCAATAGGGAATTTCCCTTTTACATTATCAAAAGTCTCGGCAGGTACAACAAAACCACTTACATATTCAGCTAGAAAGAACTCTTTAAATTTTTTGAAATTCGATCCATTAATAAACTTTACTTTAGAAAATTGACCTATTATACTACCTGGTATTTTTTCATAAATAATAGCCATAAATAGAGCAAATATTTCATTAGTTGCACTGCTTATTTTTGGCTTAAAATAGTCGTTTATTTTAAAGTTGGTTGTTACACCCGTTTTATTCTCTCCTGTTCCAGATACTGTTTTAGATGAAGTCGCCTCAGCGTAGGGTGGATTGATATAGATTACAAGTTTTTTCCGTTTTTCAGGGTCGTTTATTATGTCTTGCAGACTTTGTGGGAGCTTAGTAAAATCATCATTCAAAAAGTCAAATTGGAAAACGTGATTTTTCAGTAGGTTTGCACCGTGGTCTATACGCTCGTGCATTACGTTTACGTCGGCTTGGTCTAGCGTACTAGCGTATATGTTATATTTATTTCTCAATCCTGCTAATAGATTACCTGTACCAGCAGCGCAATCCCATATATAATATTCATCTTGCCAATCTTCGCCCAGATAGTCAGTAATGTATTTTTGAGATAACTCCACCCAAATACGAGGAGTAAAAAATGCTCCTTTTCGTTCTCTAATATCTTGGGGTACGAGTAAATCTCTACGCTCTATGATGTAATCTTGGAACTCTTGTAAGG
Organism: bacterium; assembly: GCA_030426865.1. Classification (GTDB taxonomy): domain Bacteria; phylum Bacteroidota; class Ignavibacteria; order Kapaibacteriales; family UBA2268; genus PGYR01. The sequence continues at coordinate 23,031 of JAUHXN010000005.1, forward strand.
GAGGTCTTTTGTAGATTTTCCAGAATTGTATATAAGCATCTTTATTTTTTATATTTATTGTAGCGTCGAACATTTGCTTTATGTCTTCTTTGGCTATTTTATAGCCCTGATTTTGGAACACAACAAATAAATTATCTCTGATTGTCAGGTCATCATCTATTTTTTGAGTGTCTTTATCATCTACAAATAGGTCAGCCAAATAGAAATCATTATCAAAAATATTTGCTTTTTTTAACTCGTCCCAATCAACATCAATTATTGGTTTGACAATCTCTACCCAACGCAGATAAATGGGAATGAAATTGTTTTTGTCAATCTTGATTTTGCTTTTAGTTGTGGCTTTGGCTACATTATTTTTAATGAAAGTTTTGAGTAACTCTGCATCTTTTTCATAGTCAAAGATATACGTTTTAGCTTTTAAAATAGCTTCTATTCGTTCTTTGATTAGCTGAAATTCTTTTGTTTCGTGATTACTTGGCGTTACGTTCCAATTGAAGTCATTAAGATAGAAAATATCTTGAATATTAACATAGTCAATGAATGCTATTTTTTTGAAATCGAACGCACCTAAAAAAGCAGGCGGAAGAGTTTTATCAAATGTTCTTGCTTTACCAATAGTCAGTATCAGTTGCACAAACATAGTAGGAATGTCATAGTTACCTGTTTTGGCTTCTGCCCACAATAGTGGTATTCTTCCAAATACACTATCTTGTTTTGGAAAGACAGTAAAGTCTATATTACCAAGAATTTCGGTTGTGTCAAATTGCTTAAACCAATCATTACCTACTTTATTTTTAAGCTCTTCTTCACGTATGTTTTTATATTTCATTAGTCTTATTCATTTTATTAGTTTCCCGTAGTTGCTAATATAAGGAAACTAGCTGGAATTACTATATCCCTAAATAGGTAATTTAGGGATAGAACCGAATAAAAAAAAGACTGCCTAAAATAAATTTGGGCAGCCCTTTATTTCGCTAACGGATAATGTCAGCTGAAGTGATATAGAATAATGCGGATTCTATTCTATTACAACTATACTAACACATAACTTCCAAAAGGGTTTCAAAAATGATTGACTAATTGCTCATTCTTCGAATTAGATTGTATCCCAATTATCATTTCCTTAGTTTTGAACTTACCTTACAGACACAATTCATATATGTTATAATGGAATCACTAAGTATTTGGTCTTCTGCTATTGTTTTAATCTTCCTAATGGATCCTTTAGGAAATATACCGATACTGCTTTCAGTACTGAAAGGGATAGATCCCAAAAGGCAAAGAGCGATAATTGCTCGTGAATTATTGATTGCTTTGGGTATATTGCTTGTGTTCTTATTTATGGGGAAACCTCTTCTGAATTTTCTTCATTTACAACAAGAAGCTGTTACTATTTCGGGTGGCATTATACTTCTGATTATTGGTCTTCGTATGATTTTCCCAACTCGAGATGGGCTTATGGGGCCTCAACCCGATGGTGAACCATTCATTGTACCTCTGGCTATTCCACTGATAGCAGGGCCCTCTGTATTGGCTATGCTGATGTTAATGACTCAGAGCGGACCTAGTAAGATGACCCATTGGTTTTTTGCTCTTCTAATAGCTTGGACAATAACTGCTGCTATATTGCTTGTTGCACCTAAACTACTCAAAGTTCTCCGCGAAAGAGGGCTAATAGCATTAGAAAGATTAATGGGTATGATATTAGTTATGATGGCAGTGCAGATGCTAATAGATGGAGTTAAGATTCTGTGAAAACAATTATTATCGTATCTTCGTCATTGCTTTAGTTTATTTTGATCTCTATAATCCGAATCTAGAATATGTATGAAAAGTTAATTTGTAAACATTGTAGCAGCGAATGCCCTGACGATACTATTTCTATAGGGGATAAAGTTTTTTGCTGTAGTGGCTGCAAGACTGTGTACGAAATACTACACGATAGTAATTTGGACGGATTCTATAATATGGAAGATGGTAGTGGGGCTCTGAAACCTGATTCTATAGATACGGATGAATTTGCTTTCCTAGATAACACAGAAATAACCGAAAAGCTAAAGACATATAGTATAAATGGTAAATCGAAAGTTGTCTTTCAACTCCCTCAGATTCATTGCTCTGCGTGTATATGGCTTCTAGAAAATCTACCTAAGTTAAAAGACGGAATCCTCAAATCAGAGGTGAATTTCCCGAATAAAGAAATAGATGTTATTTACGATGAGACTATTATTTCAATAAGGTCTGTCGTAGAGCTATTGGCCGCACTTGGCTACAGACCAAAGCTGGATCTTACTTCCATGGATGGTGCCAAAGGGAAGAATCCGAATCGATCTTTGTATATCAAATTGGGAGTGGCTGGATTTTCATTTGGTAACCTAATGATGCTTGCTTTCCCTGAGTATCTATCGGGAGGCGAGGCAATAGAACCAGCTATAAAAGAGCTAATAAATTGGCTAAATGTTCTATTCATCATACCTCTTCTTTATGCGGGTAGCGACTATCTTAAATCTGCGTATTATGGGTTGAAGACCAAAATATTCAATATAGATATACCAATTTCTATTGGAATAATCGTACTTGCTATTCGCTCAACAATCGATATTGTGACTAATACAGGTCACGGGTACGTTGACTCGCTTGGTGGGTTGCTGTTCTTTTTGCTAATAGGGAAGTTGTTCCAACAAAAGACGTACAATCTATTATCATTCGACAGAGATTACAAATCATATTTCCCTCTTTCTGTTATAAGAAAAACAGATGGTGAGAATGAACATATTCCGCTGAAAGATATTAAAATAGGGGATATCCTATTAATCAGAAATAATGAAATAATACCAACAGATAGTTTACTAGAATCTAGTAAAGCAATGATGGACTATAGCTTTGTAACTGGTGAATCGGCGCCAGTGAGTATTGCTCACCGAGAGAAAATATATGCAGGGGGGAGAGCTCTAGGAAAGGCAATAGAGGTGATAGTAACCGAAGAATTTGACCAAAGTTACTTGACTAAGCTTTGGAATAATGACGCTTTCGATAAATTCTCACAGAAGGGAATATCAAAAATGTCAAATCTGATTGCCCGTAATTTCTCGATTGTAGTTATGCTAATAGGGATTATTACTTTTGCATTTTGGCTACCTCATAGCACAGCTAAAGCATTCGATGTGCTGACGGCTATACTAATAATCGCTTGTCCTTGTGCTTTGGCGCTTACTTTACCATTCACCTATGGCTCTACTATGAGGGTTTTCGGTAGGAATAAATTCTTCATCAAAACGGACGCTATAGTTGAATTTTTATCAAATATAAACTCGTTCGTATTCGATAAAACAGGAACTCTGACTAAGGCATCTGACGGAGGAATAGTATATAAGGGTAAAGAATATGATAAGTACAAATCGATAGTGAAAGCGGCTGTTTCCAATAGTACTCACCCAATCAGTTCAATTATAAGTAGCTCTATAACTGGTGCGAGTAATGTAGAGATTGGTGGTTTCGAAGAGTTAGCTGGTAAAGGAATAATAGCAACTTACAAGGATACAACTATACGCATTGGTTCTTCAAAATGGATAGAACAAAGTACAGAAACACAAGTAGAAAATGCTGCCGTTCTAGAGATAAACGGTGAAGTTTATGGCGCTTTTTATAATAGAAGTGAGTTCCGCGAAAATGCTTTTGACACCCTGAATGAGCTATATAATAATGGATATGATATATCTATTATCTCGGGAGACAATCAAAAAGATGAGAAAAATATATTAGAAAATGCACCGAAAGGTACAAAAACTCAGTTCAATAAACTACCGCACGAGAAACTAGACTATATTGCTGAGTTGCAAAATAGCGGTTCTAATACAGCCATGGTAGGTGATGGTCTGAACGATGCAGGTGCTTTAGCGAAAGCGAATGTAGGTATAGCTATAGCCGAAAAATCGAATAATTTCACTCCAGGTAGTGATGCTATTCTATTAGGGGACGAGCTAGATAAATTGCCCAAGTTTATGCAAATGTCGAAATCAGCTATTAGAATAGCTTACGCTAGTATCGGGATTTCGTTCCTTTACAATACTGTGGGTATTTCGGTAGCAGCTAGTGGTAACCTGTCGCCAGTAGTAGCCGCTATACTGATGCCTATCAGCTCTATAAGTGTGATAGTATTCACAGTGTCGGCTGTTAACCTAATAGCGAAGAGAAAAGGACTATAATTACTACGGTTTTCCGTCTGTATCACGCTTTGCTTTTAGTGCCTCTGTGTACCACACAAACTCTTTCAAAAATCTATCGAAACCTCTGGCGATATGCTCATTGTCGGTGTTACCTTCTTCATCAAAGTTTTTTCCGACAGAAGGGACAGGGAAAGTAGTAGGCACAGAAGGCATTCCTAACTCTGAAGTTACAGCTCTTAGATGCATTGCAGCTCGCACTCCTCCGAACATACCAGCCGAATAAGTTACTAGTCCAGACGGCTTGAAATGATATTCACTTTGGTAATGGTCAAGCAAGTTTTTCAGAGCTGGTGGTAAACCGTGGTTATACTCGCCACTGACTATTATAAACCCATCTACCGATTCAAATATCTGATGAACATTTTCTATTTCTTCAGGAGCGTCGCCCTTATATTCTTTGTACATTTTATCCAAGAATGGGAGCTGATGATCCATAGCATCGACTAGTGTATTATCCATACCACGTTCGTTAAGTTGATTAACTATATACTTGGCTACTCTTATTCCTTGGCGATTTTGTCTAACTGACCCATAAATTACTGCTATTTTCATATCTATTCCAATTATTTGATTGTCGTTATATTTAGAACGGAAAAGGAGACTAATTAATTTGCAAATAGTTATTATTAATCAGAAATAATGTCGTGTTGTTTACTTTACAGGTGATCTCGTGAGATTAGCGTACTCCGAAAAGTCAGTTACTGACAAGTCAATAAACTTGCTCTCTAGGACTAGATTTTCTAGAGGTTTCGATTCATAAGTCACACTGAGGGAGAGAAACGACCGAAGTGTCTATGGAATTTCACTACACTCGAAGCGATACCGTCATACTGAGCGAAGCGAAGAATCTATTTTATTCCCTAGATTCTTTACTATGGCGATACACAGCACAGGCACTTCTCTGCTTTTGTTCAGAATGCCAAGTTTCGTAGAGACGTATTGCATACGTCTCCAAATGAATGAGGGTTCTGAGACGTATGCACTTCGACGCCGCTCAGTGAAAACAATACGTCTCTACAATGTAATATTATATTACTCCACCACAATCACACTCTTCGTAATAGCATCGTAGGGAGTAATCAATCGAACTTGATATAACCCACTAGGAATGTTCATAGTGTTTATCTGCATCTGCTTCGATTTTGTAGATTGTGTCCACTCATTGGTATAAATCACTCTGCCATCTGTAGCTACTAGCTCTAGCTTCATAGTTCCTTTTACTCCAGTAGTGATGTCTATATTCAGTTGTTCACTAGCTGGGTTGGGGGATATGTCTAATGATGATGAC
>JAUHXN010000227.1 GCA_030426865.1 bacterium
CCAATTTTTGGTGAGATGTTTAATCGTGACGAACAACTTAGAATTAGGTTAGCCCATATATCGTCTCATTTAATAGATGGATATACAGAAGATTGGGTGTTTTTAGAGAAGCCTTTTGTTTACAGTAGAGAATTTCTCGAAGTTATATACAAAGTAAATCATGGTTTCTACGATTGTTATTTTCCAAGTATAATTTCTCCATACGTAGGAGTAAATTATATCTTTTCAAAAATCCCTAATAATATCGAAAGTTTTGAATTAATAACCGGGTTTGATTTACATTCTTACTTAACGGACGATTTTTATATTAAAGCCGGTTACAACTTTACTCTCAAAGGGTTTGATGATAATTATTATGGAGTTTCCAATGCACAAGCTGGCATAGTATATAACTTTTCTGAAAATAGAGCAATATTCTTAGGAATTTATGCACATGATGGATTATCTATGCACGGAATGTTTTTTAATCAAAAAGATTCTTATATTGGTATTGGTACACAAATCTATTATTTCTAAAATAAATTAGGACATTAATCATGGCAAGAAGTTATAATCAAGTAACTCTATTGGGTAACTTAGGAAGAGACCCCGAAATTCGTACAACCCCCCAAGGTAAGAAAGTATGTACGCTGAATCTAGCAACTACAGAAAGCTACAAAGACAAATCAGGTCAATGGCAAGAAACTACTGATTGGCACCGAGTTGTTCTTTGGGATTTCAGAGCGGATACTGCAGAAAAGCACCTTAGAAAAGGTAGCAAAGTAATGATAGAAGGTAAGTTGAAAACTCGCTCTTACGAAGATCAATCTGGTACTACCAAATATATAACTGAAGTTTTGGGTAATAATATTGTTCTAATTGATTCAGCTATGAGTAGTGGTGGCAATAGTGGCCCTAGTCATGCAGGTGAATCTTCTCCGAACTATGATAGTTTTGATGATAAAGATTCTAGTGACGAATTCGACGATGATGTACCATTCTAAATGAAAAAATTACTACTTTTTGATATAGATGGTACTATACTAAATATGAAAATGGGAGTGTCAAAGAATATTTTCATTGACACTTTTTTTGATATATATGGGCAATCTATTTCTTTGGACCAAATGCCAAGATTTTCTGGTAATACAGATTTGCAGATTTTGAATCAGATGGCCGATGCAATAGGCTATGATAGAAAGTATATCATTCCAAAATTAGATGATTTTTGGAACTTGAAATTACTTAGATTTAAGCAATTCTGCACATCCGAATATATAGAATTAATCCCTGGTGTAGATAAACTACTAGAATCACTCAAGAGTAATAAAGAATACGAACTATCGCTTGTAACAGGCAATAGTATAAAAAATGCTTTTCAGAAATTATCATCATATAAATTAGATAGATACTTTACTGATGGGGCATTTGGAAATGATAACTCTAATAGGAATTTACTCCCCCCTATTGCATTGGATAGAGTGAATACTAGAGTTGGAAATGCGATTTATCGTAGCGAAAACACAATTATTATAGGTGATACGAATAGTGATTTACTCGCTGCGAAAACTAATGATATGAAAGCAATGATAATTGCAAAAGAAGAAGATCACGATACTTTCCGTGAACAAAAAGCTGATTCCTTAATGTCAGACTTTTCAGATTTAGACCAATTTTATAATGAGATGAATAGGATATATAGCCAATGAAAAAAATAATAATAGCATTAGATGGACCAGCAGGATCAGGTAAAACAACTACGGCTAGAGAAGTCGCAAAAAAATTAAATTATATTTACATAGACACTGGCGCTATGTACCGAGCTACTACGTTAGCATTCATCAGAAGCGGACAAGAGCTAGAAGGTTTCGATTTCGATTCTCTGATGAATAATATAAAAATAGAATTGGAACCAAGTGAATCGGGTCAACGTACTTTACTCAATGGAGAAGATGTTAGTAAAGAAATAAGAACTGCTGATGTTACAAAATTAGCTAGCCCTGTTGCTGCTGTAGGTATAGTAAGAGAGAAACTAGTTGACCAACAACGTGAACTAGGCAAACAAGGCGGCGTTGTAATGGATGGACGTGATATAGGCACAGTTGTATTTCCTAATGCTGATCTGAAGCTATATATGCATGCATCTATAGAAGCTAGAGCCGCACGTAGAACAAAAGAGCTTATAGCTGCTGGTGAAGATGTTTCAGTAGAAGAAATAGCAAAACGAATAGCCAATAGAGACGAATTTGATAGTAATAGAGAAATTAGCCCTCTAAGAAAAGCTGATGATGCTCAAGTTATAGATACTTCAAATATAACTATTGAAGAGCAAACAAATATAGTAATAGATTTAGCAAATAAGATAATTAACTCATAAATTTGCAATAGAAAAACTTGGCTTTACGTCAAAAAAGAAAAACTTAGGTCGAAAATGCAAATAAAAATAGATAACTCAGCGGGATTTTGCTGGGGTGTAGTTAGAACAATAGATATCACAGAAAAGACATTGGCAGCAGCTGATGAAAATGAAACTGTATATGTATTAGGTGATATAATCCATAACCCCAAAGAAATCGAGAGATTAGCTGCGAAAGGGCTAAAGACTATTGACCACCTTGGTATAGAAAAATTGGCTGAAACTGACGAAAAAGCCACTGTTCTAATACGAGCACACGGTGAGCCACCAGCTACATTCCAAATGGCAGAGGATTTGGGCGTTAGATTAGTAGATGCAACTTGCCCTCTAGTTACTGGTTTACAAAATAGAGTTAAGAGGTACTATGACAAAGGTTACCAAGTAGTAATTTACGGTAAACCGAATCATGCTGAAGTTATTGGTTTAAGAGGTATGGTTAATGACAATTGTGTTATTATTCTTTCCGAAGAAGAAGCTTTAGAAAAAGTTGACTTCACTAAGCCAACAGTCTTATTCTCACAAACTACAATGGAAAAATACGTATATCACAAAATTCGTGATGTCATAGAAAGTAAAGTTCGAAATTTTGTAGAAGGTGGTGACACCAAAGACCATTTCCAATTTAAAAACTCACTTTGTAAAGAAGTTTGGGGAAGAGATGAGGAAGTAGTTCAATTCGCAAAAGATAACGACATAATCATCTTCGTAGCTGGGCGTAACTCTTCAAATGGGAAGAGCTTATTTAAGCACATGAAACAGTACAATGAGAATATGCATTATATAGAAGATGTAGAAGAAATCGATTGGAACTGGTTTGCTGGTAGCGAAATAGTTGGTATAACAGGTGCTACATCTACCCCACAATGGTATTTAGAAAAAGTAAAAGCTGCCATCGAAGAATGGAGCAAAAGTAAAGAAGCCGTTGAAGCTTAATGGAAAAATATAAATATTACACTCAGGATTTAGTTGTTCTTTTGAAAGAAGAGCTTGAAAAAGCTAAAGAAAATCAAACCTCACCTGTAGATGATTTTAATTCGGGTATCAGAGCAAGTATTTATAATTGCCTAAATATTGTAAGACAATAAGCCATTGCTTTTGACATTCCTTTAAAAGAAATTCATCTGGATGATATCAATTTAGAAGATTATATATAAGTTGATATTTATTTAAACTAATCGTTTAGATTTAATCTCTAAATACTTGTTTATGGTACTCACAGTCAAATCATTTGGCTTAGTTAGAACTGTATGTATACCCATTGAGTTGAAAAGCTCAACAATATTTGTTTTCTCTTGAGCATACTTTTCTGCAGTTACTTTCCTGTAAATCTCACTCTTAGATTCAGCTTTCTCTGTCAAGATTCTGGATATTTCTGTATTCTCAAAGATTATAACCACAACTACGTGATATTTTGCAATAGCCTGTATATACTTCAGGTTTCGTTTCATATTCGAAACGGTCTCAAAGTTTGTATAAAGTAATAATAAACTACGTTGCTTGATATAGTGCCTCAAAGCAAGGAATAGCTTTTCGTAATTCGGCTCTTGGAAATCAGTTTTCTGACTAAACAAACTATGTTGCAAATTAGAAATCTGAGTTTTTTTCTTACTAGGTAATTGAATAGTATCTATTTCTTTAGAGAATGTAATTAGCCCAGCTTTATCATGCTTTTGCACTGCGATATTCGACAATATCAATGAAGAGTTAATAGCGTAATCCATCAGGGACATACCTTCGAAAGGCATTTCCATATTCCTGCCTTTGTCTATTATATTGATTATGTTTTGTGAGCGTTCATCTTGATATTGATTTATCATGAGATTACTCCGCTTAGCTGAAGCCTTCCAGTTTATAGCTCTATAGTCATCACCAATTGTATATTCTTTAATCTGCTCGAATTCTAACGTTCGTCCTCTTTTTCTTATTTTCTTTACGCCATATTCATCTAATCTGTTTGATATAGCAAGGAATGCGAACTTTCTCAATTGCAAGAAAGAAGGGAGTACTACAACACTTTGTTCAGCTGGGAATACAATCTTTCTTTGTACTAAACCTACTCTAGAAGAGATAAAAAGATTGACATTAGAGAACTTGTATTCTCCTCGCTCTGTTGGTCTTAGTAGATAAGTCAAATTCAATGATTCCCTCGGAGCAATTTGAAATTTAATTTCATTTTCTCTCATTTGAAATTGCTCTGGAATCTCATCTATAATAATACAGTCAAAATATTGGTTGGCGTTGTTTCTTACTTTGATAACAATTTCGTTGTTGTCACCATTAGATAATCTACCACCTAGTTCACGACTAACTACTACCCTATTTCTGTTATTATAGAGTAGTAATACATCATACATCACGGTACCAACGAACAGTAGTAATAGGCTTAGAGCTACATAATACAATAAACCGATGTACTGTCCAATGAAGAAAAGTGCAATAGCAATTGAGACTAGAATATAAAATCTTTTATTTAAAAATAAAGATTTATAAAGCTTTATCATCTCGGTACCTCTACCGCATGCAGTAAATCTTTGATAACATTTGAAGTAGTTACTCCT
>JAUHXN010000228.1 GCA_030426865.1 bacterium
CAGAACCCCGAAATCCTCGAGCAGCATAATATGAGTCTGCCCCATTGTGATATACGAATACAGTACCAAATCTATAATCAGCAAATATAGCACCTCCTAAATCTCTAATTTTATCAGGTGTTTTTATCCAACTTGAAGTTTTTGTATCAAACTCTCCTAGATTTTGTAGCTCTCTATATTGATTTTCATCTAAAATCTCAATCCCCATATCTGCTGCCAAATTCATAGCACTATTCTCAGGTGGGAATTTTTTGCGTGCTTCAAGTGCTTTGTGATCATAACAAACACTTCTACGGCCTTTTGGGCTTTCAGCAGAACAATCAAAGAATATATACTCTCCTGTTTTACTATCAATACCAACAACATCTGGTTCACCACCTGATAGTTCCATTTCATTTAATGACCATAGTTTATCGGGATTTGACTCTAGCTTTGATAAAACTTCTTCCCATTTTATTCCCTTATGACGATTCATATTATTTTCAAATCGATTCTTAAGTATCTCAACTAACTCTGTTGTTACATCTATTGAAAGCTTATTCTTCATTTTATAAATTCTTTTTATGTTTTTTAATCTATTTCAAATATAATATTTATTACAATTATAAACCTAAATAGGTGTTTAGTCAATTTTTAATAATCTTTTAGTTTTTCCCATTCTCAAAATACTTTCATATATTATAGACTTTTGATATGCAATTAATGGAAAAAATTAATGAAGTTTAATAAATCTACAATAGTTTTACTACTATTATTTACTACAAGTTTAACTCAAGCAAAACGAGCAATAACATTCGAAGATATTTTAAAATTTAAGAATCTAACTTCTCATCATATTACAGATAATGGTAGTTGGATTACTTATAGATTAGATGTTCAAAGAGGAAACAATACTCATATAATTCAATCACTTGAATCAGATAAAATATTTGAGATTGAAAGGGGTAATCATTCGCAATACTCACAAGATACGCGATGGTTTGTAGTTAAAACAGAAATAGATGTAATCAAACAGCTAAATCCTGAAAAATATAAAGATGAAAAGCCAGGTATTGAGATTGTAAATACACTAACAGATTATCGGAAAAACATTGATGATGTATCCAATTTCAAATTAGCAAAAAATGGAAAATGGCTAGCATACACAAAAGATTATGATAAAAAAGAAAAGTCAAAAGGAAAAAAACTTGTATTAAGACATTTACAAAGTGAAACTGAAATTCCAATTGAAAATGTCATAGAATATACATTGGATTCACTCGGTAATAATATTTTCTATTCAACCATATTAGATAAAGGGTTGAACGGATTATTTGTTAGGAATTTGAACGAGGAATTTATACCTGAAATAGAAATTGACTCAGATTCTAATTCGAAGTATACTAATATACATTGGGATGAGACTTCTAATAATCTTTTTTATTTAAAAGGCAGATTATTAAAAGAAGATAAAACTAAAGACAACTCAGTCAATATATTTAATTACAATTCCAAAGTAAAGAATATAATTGCTGATACATCATCTAGATCTGGATATTATATACCTGAGAAAAATGAGTTAAAATTATCAGATGATGATAATCGATTATGGTTTGGTTATAAGCCTCTAACTCAATGGTATGGGGATGAGAAGGATACGACTGAAATTACTGAATCAAACTTGTATGATACTGATTTGATACTTGATGATACCCAACTTTATTTATGGCATCCGAAAGACCCTGAGATTATTCCATTCCAACAGACAAACTGGGATAGAACTAAAGATGATGTTTACCTTTCACTTTATGATTTTAAAAAAAATAAACTATTACATATAACAGATAGCACAACTACTGGTGTCAATTCTGTGGATAATTCAAATTTTACTCTTCAGCTGGATTATGAACCGTATAAAAAGCTTATGACTTATAGTGGTTGGTATTACGACTTATATACTGTAAATATAAGTAATGGAGAAAAAAAGTTAATCGAAAAAAATCTGGAAGAAAGACCTCATTTATCTCCTGATGGACTTTTTACAGTTTACTTCAAGGAAAAAAAGTGGTATTCTTATAATAATTTAACTAATAAAGTAATAGTTCTGAATGAAAATTTGTCTGTTCCGTTTTACGATGTTTTGGATGATCACCCTAAAGAACCAGGTTCTTATGGTGTTAAAGGTTGGATTGGTCAAGACAAAAAGATTCTAATAGGAGATCAGTTTGATATATGGGAATTTGACTTATCTAATGGAAGTAGCCGTTTGTTAACTAAGGGTATAGGACGTAAGAATGAAAATACTATTAATATTATAAACACTGATAAAAATAAAAGATGGTTTGAAAGTAGTGATAAAGTTATTGTCTCTGTATATGGAACAAAGTCGAAACAAAAGCATCTGGGTATATTAGATTTAATAACTGGTGAAGTTGATATTAGAACTTATGGAGACTATTTATTTAATTATGAAGATAAATCTGATGATTCTGACAAAATAATAATTACTAAAGAAGGATTTAATACATACCCTGATTTATGGTTAACTGATACTAAACTAAGTAAACTAGAAAGATTAACAAAAGAACAGCAACAAGTTGATGAATTTTTATGGGGTACTTCTCATATAGTGGATTTTGTCACTGAGTTTGGTGATACATTACAAGGATACTACGCACTACCTGATAATTATAAAAAGGGGAAAAAGTATCCCGTATTCGTATATTTCTATGAAAGATTTTCAGACCGGAAAAATGAATTCAATATGCCAAAGATTAATCATAGACCACCTTATTCTCTTTACCTTGGATCTGAATATGTAATGTTCTTTCCTGATGTAAAATTCTATGATGGAAACCCAGGTAAATCTGCAGAAGCAGCTTTAATAGCAGGATGTGATAAATTAGTAGAAATGGGTATAGCTGATCCAGAAAAAATTGTGATGCATGGTCATAGCTGGTCAGGATACGAAAGCGCATGGATAGTAACCCAAACAGATTATTTCGCTGCTTGCGTGTCTGGGGCACCTGTTTCTAATATGACCTCTGCCTATTCTGGTATTAGATTAGGTTCAGGTCTAGCAAGACAGTTTCAATATGAAAAAGAACAATCCCGAATAGGAGGGAATATAATTGATTCACTTGATTCATACATTCGAAACTCCCCTATTTTCTTTGCTGATAAGATGAATACACCACTACTTGTGATGTTTGGTGATATAGACGAAGCGGTGCCGTGGCAACAAGGTATTGAATTGTATTTAGCAATGCGTAGATTTGATAAAAATTGTATTTTCTTGCAATATGAAGGTGAACCGCATCATCCTAAAAAGATACATAATCAATTAGACTATTCACTAAGAATGAAGCAATTTATGGATTATTATGTTTTCGGAGGTGATATGCCTAAATGGATGTTAGATGGTTTCCGTTATAAAGGAAAATATAATATAGGTAGATGATAATATAAAAGGGGCGATTTAGTTTCGCCCCTTTTCTTTAATTAATTATTTCTCTTTTCTATTATATCCAATATTTCTTGCATTTTCTCTTTCGCTCTTATAGATAGTGATTCGGCCTCTTGTTTAGTTTGTTCAACATAATTTGTATCACTTATGCCAGATAAATTAATTATAACATTTCTATAGGCACCCCATATTCCGACCTCTAGAGCTCTAGCACCTACTTCTAAATCAGAACGACTACTGAAATTCCCAATTTTTGCAACCTCTATCAGATCATCCCAAATTCTATCAGCTGTCTTGATAGTCTTTAATGGTACTTCGATTGCAACTTTCATTCCATCTTCCATTGCTTGATTTCTTATAGTTTTCTCTTCATCAGTATTCTGTGGTAATCTCATTGCTTCCATATAGTCACTAAATGCATTAGTATCAGCATCTATTAATGGTATCAAATCGTCAGTTGTCTTTACTAAGTTTGGAATTATCTTTCTTAGTTGTCCATCATACTCTTCATATTTTTTGTAACCAAAAGTAAGCCAAGCAACCATAGCTCCTAATCCAGCACCCATTGATGCAACTGCAGCAGAAACACTACCTCCACCAGGTGCTGAAGTACGTGCAGCAACAGACCCTATGAAATCTCTAACAGATAGTGAAGCTAAAGGCTCATTTCTATCTTGTTTAATTATATATTCAATAATTCTTTTCTGAGGATCGAAATACTGGATAGAGCTAAGCCCTAATCTATCAATCACCAATTTTATTTTTTGATCTTCCTCTATTACAAATAAGTTTTCTTTCTCAATATAATAATCAGCTGCCATTAACATTGCTTCGAGTGGAACTAAACCTACAATCTCAGAACCCGCTAGACCCAAATTTAGTTCTATGGCATCTTTCTTTGCTTCTTCATAAGCTATATGCATTGGAGTAACATGATAATCATTAAGATTCATCGAAATTTGAGCCATATTATACTCGTCTACATGCCACCCCAACCCTTTCGTTTCTTTTAATCGACCTGAATCACCTTCTTCCCTTCCAGCTTCTCTCAAATTAAGAGCAATTCTATGTGCTTGATTCCAAGTACCTAATACATTGATATTATATGCGATTAAAAACTTTCTAGCTCCTGTTGCAGTAATTCCCCATTTAGGATCAAAGTTACCTGACCAATAGTCAGGTTCCCAACCTTCTTTTTTAACCTTTTCAGCCATGGCTTCATATTCACCCTTTCGTATATCTGGTAGCTTTTTTCTATACTCTCTTTCTGATGCTTCTTCATATAAATAAAAAGCTAGACCAAGTTCCTCAGAAGCTCTTTTTGCAAATCTTTTTGAGATCTCAACACATTCTTCCATAGTAACATTAGCTACTGGTACGAATGGACAAACATCCATTGCTCCCATTCTTGGATGTTCTCCTTTTTGATAACGCATATCTATTAGTTCTTTTGCAATTTTAGCAGAAGCAATAGCTCCTTCAATTATAGAA
>JAUHXN010000229.1 GCA_030426865.1 bacterium
GGGATTGTACAGTGTACAAACCAATGCCGTAAAGCCAATTGCTGAATATAATATCAAAGTGTACCCACAACCTTTTGATACTAAGAGAAATAAGCTGATGACCATAGAAGGATTAGCAGAAAACTCTGATTTACGTATTGTTACAGTTAACGGTGAGGTAGTTAGAACAATCAAAGTAAACAGCCGAAAAACAACATGGGATGGGAAAAACGAAAGGGGTGAAGACGCATCTCCTGGCGTTTATTTACTATACGCCGTTTCTTCAACAAACGAAAGCACTCAAGTTGTAAAATTTGCAATAGTAAATAAGTAATAATTACTGAGCTAGTACAATCACTGCTTTTAGTATTTCACTTAATCCAGAATCTTGATCTGTGGCCTCTATCATAACTACGTAGGGGCCAATTGGTAATACGATATTATTTTCGTCTCTACCATTCCAGCTAAGAGTCCCCGAACTAGAAACAAATTTTGATTGTGCAATATTGATTGCTAAGGTTCCATTAGGATAAAAAATATCGCAATCTAGCAAAGCATTATCAAAGGGAAGTCTGTATTCTATAATTGCATAAGGTTTAGTGGATGATGTTGGCGAAAATGGATTGGGTGATACACTTATTTCATTATCAGAATTCGTATTTTTATTGTAACTGTTACTTGCGAGTATAGTCGAACCATTTGGGTCAGTACAAGTCTTCCAATTGGAACCATCTTTCGAATCTAAACTTGGTCTAATTTTCTCCAAACTAATATTTTTAGTAGAACTTAAGTATCCTTCATGCCAAGAATCTAGATAAGCTACTGAATCTATCAGTTCTTTATTTTCATTGTATAAGTTTATAATATCCGAACTATTATTTAAACTAAATTTTTTCTTTGTGAAGAGTATCTTATCATTTGAAGACTCATCTACTAAATTATAAACAGCTTCATCACAAACGATAACTGCATAGTCACCAGGTTTTAGATTGATATTAGTAACTATTTGATTGAATCGATTATTTTTTAAATCCAACTCATCTGAAATTGACCAATTAGAAATCTGGATATCAATACCTGAGTTATTATATAGCTCTATAAATTCGATTTGTGTGTCATCAACATCATACATAATCTCATTTATCAGTACATCGCCTCTCTTAGTAATATTAGGTATGTACATTGTGAAATCATCATTATATATGTTTATATCTTCATTGGTCTTTACAGTAAACCTCAACTTATCTTTAATCTTAGGAGTATATCCTATATTTGAAGGGTCTAGAATGATTTCTTTATCTGAAAACGCAGCAATTGAGTCTATGTGGTAAAAAGTAACTAAATTATCATTTATTTCTACATCTATTCTCCCCTGCAAAGATGTTATATTTCCTTTATTTTCGAGAATAATGCGAAATCCAGCCGGTACTAATGTAGCATCTATAATCTCTAAATCATAATAGGTAGCTATGCTGTTTATAGTAGTTGGAGTGCCTGTAACTTCGGATGCTCCCCAATTAGTAGAGTCATTATCAAACTCGAAGTACCTTCGTCTTTCTAGACTATTACCTTTAATTCCCCATTTGGAGTCATAATGAATAGAATCAATTAGAGTACCATTATTGGCAATTAACACCAAATCATCAGTATTATTGAAAGTAGGTAAATCTGATTCAATAACAAGAGATGAGTCAATATCGTATATTTTCAGCAACTCTGCCTTTTTCTCGGTTATAACTAAAAACCCATAAGCTGGTATATCTAGCGTAATTGGGTCGGTTGTAGTTGCATTATCAGTGATTGTAAAGTTCTCAAAGACTAAATCTTCATTACTTAAATTATAGAGCTCAATCCACTCTGGCTCAGGCGAGTTTGGCGCATACTGAATCTCATTGACTACTACTCTGCCAAATAGCTGAGTAGCCAGAAGAAATACTATGTATTTTGATAAATTCTTGATAGTTCCTCGATGTCCGAATGTTCAACGAGTAAATTTAACAAAATTTCTAAATTTTTACTATCATTTTTGTCAAATCTAGATACAATAGGGCTATCTATATCGAGCACTCCATATAACTTACTATCTTTTAAAAGGGGGATAACTATTTCAGATTTTGACTCTGCATCGCAAGCTATATGACCAGGGAAATCATCTACATTGTCAACTATAATTGTTTGCTTTTTGCCAAAAGAAGTACCACATACACCTTTTCCTATTTGTAATCTTACGCAAGCCGGTTTACCTTGAAAAGGTCCTAAAAGTAACTCAGTACCGGTATATATATAAAACCCAACCCAATTCACATCTTTCATAGAATTAAACAAAAGTGCCGAGAAGTTAGCAAAATTTGTGATTACATTAGTTTCGCCCTCTAATACATGGGGTAATTGTTTTATTAGCAAGTCGTACATTATTGTTAGATTTACATTATGAATGAATACATTTTCAAAAATAAGAAATTTGATTTAGCTATTTGTCTAAATGGTGAAATTCCAAGCAAAGAAATATTTGAACAAATTGCTGGCATTCCACTAATAGCGGCAGATGGTGCGTACAACGCATTGAATAAGCTAGACATACACCCGGTGGCTATAGTCGGAGATATGGATTCGGTTGATTGTGTTCACGATGACAATCAAACTAAGTTTGTGAAAATAGATAGTCAAGAGACAAATGATTTCGAAAAATGTATTCAGTATATAGTTGGGAAAGGATATAAAAACATTCTGATTATTGGGTTCACGGGTGGACTACTTGAACATACTATGAACAATACTAGTGTGCTAATGAAGTACACGTCAGATTTTGATTTTACTATATATCACCAAGGTAGGTATTCATTTTTAGTAGAACACTCATCGCAATTCCAAGTAAAGCCAGAAGAATTAGTTTCACTAATACCATATCCGATAGTAAAACTCACTACAAAGAATCTAAAGTGGGAATTAGACAAAGAATATCTAGAGTTAGGTACTCGTGAAGGAGCTAGGAATATAGCAATTTCAGATAGTTTTTCTATAGTAATCTACTCAGGTAAATGTTTCGTATTTATTGACTCTCGCCTTCCTCTTTGTCCTCACCGAATATAACAGAATCATTACTAGGACTAGTTAACTCATCACCCATCATCTTAACTGTGGCCATCTCGTCAGTAAATTGATGATAAAACAAAATTTCTAAAAGTGCATCATAGGCCTTTTCCATTTCCTCATTCCAAGTGTAAAGTATCTCGCCTTCTCTTGGGTCATACTCTTCATTTGGTTTATCAGTAACAGTCTTACTTCCATGCAATGAATCAGACTCGAATAATCTAAGTATTCTCTCCAAATCTTCAGGCTCTTCTTCGTGTCTTGTAACCCAAGACCCCATAATCAATGGGATTTGGTAGGAGTCTAGCCAATCTTCAGTTATATCTAGTGCCGTATCATCTATAAAGTTCTTCTTCCATAGCATAGCAGAATCATACTTTTCAAGAAGCTCATCTTTTTTTATCGACTCAGTCTCTTCCAATTCAACAATTATATTATATCTTTCTGCCAATAGAATCTTCCCAATAGACATTATAAAATCATTTGGAGTAGGAGAACCACAACTAGTAATAGTTTTCAACCCTGATTTGAAGAAAGTAGATGCGATTCGACTATAACCACTAACGGCATACACATTCGCGGGGACTATTCTATAGTCCGAGATACGAGTACCCCTTCCATAGTCCAAAGGTGTCAAAAACGCGACATCTACTCGATTATTTTCAAATAATTTGGCTACTTCCCTTTCTGTAGTACGAATTAGTGATATACCAAACTCCTTACACACTGCATCTGCGTTGAAGAATAGCTCTCTGTAAATAGGATTGTCTGGAATTGCAATTTTTATTTTCATAATTGTAACTATTTTGTATATATTAGTGTTAGTGTATTAAGAATCAGTAGGAAAGTAATTAAAATAAGTTCTTAAAGCTTCAAATAATACAATCCCTGTGCTGACGCTTACATTTAACGAATGTTTTACGCCGAACATAGGTATTTCTATGGCTCCGTCGCATTGCGCTAATACATCATCACTTATGCCTGTTAGCTCATTGCCAACGACTATAGTTAGAGGGAATTCAGTTTTTTGAATTGAAGTATAGCTTCTGTGTTCATCTGTTAGCTCGAGAGCTAGAACTGTATGACCATTTGCTTTTGCTTCTTTGACAGCTTCTACAGTATCTTTGAAGTACTTCCAGGGCACAGATTTTTCAGCATCAAGAGCTGTTTTGGAAATTTCTTCCCTGGGTGGACAAGGCGACAAACCACAAAGAGCTATCTGATTAACAAGAGCAGAGTCACACGTTCTGAATATAGAGCCAACATTGTAGATAGAGCGAACATTATCTACTATTACGCTAATAGGAAATCTGTTAGATTCTAAAGCTTGATCTACTGTTTTCCGCTCATTCAGTAGTTCTTCGTAGGTTAATTTTTTCATAATATAATTATAATTGAAAATGAAAGTCTTTACAAAACTAACAGTTTTTATCATCATTGCCTTATTCTCATTAAACGGGAATACTTCTGCTCAAGATGGAATAGAAATTCCTATAGATAATACAGGCAAGGAATTCTATTTTGGTTTTATGCCTAATTGGCATAATAATAAACATAGGATGAATCAAAATGACTACAAAGACTCACTTTATTTTATAATCACATCTAAAGTACCTACAAAAGGTTCGATGACTGCGACTAGACGAGACGGAATAACGACCATTAGAAATTTCGAAATAGATAGCGCAGGTCAGATTATCAAATTTGCCTTTTTCCCAACTTATCATGAAATACTTGGGCAAAATGATTCTGGGAGATTGAATTATGATGGTGCTGATACTGAGAAGGTACAACATACATCTTTTCATCTTACTGCCGATACTAATGTAACTTTAGTTATTCATAGCGAAG
>JAUHXN010000230.1 GCA_030426865.1 bacterium
ATACCTAATACAGCCATTAGTGTAACAGAGAAGATAATAATAAAGTACTTTATATTAGTTTCCAAGTACTATCCCCAATGACAATAATAAACTATCAACCATCATAAGTAAACCACTAAGGGCAAGTACAGTATTGTATTGCCTACCAACGGCTAATATAATTTTCTTAAATATAATAATAGCCAAAGGAAGAGCTAAAAAAGTGATTAGTACATATTCATTACTCGTTATCAAGTATAAATAAAACTGAATAGCAAAGACAAAAAACATTAACATATTGTAAAGTGCGATGGAGTGCTTTTCTCCTAATCGGACTGCTAGAGTAATCTTGTTAACCTGTTTGTCAGTATCAATATCGCGTATATTGTTAGCAGCTAGGATATTACTCGATAGTATGCCCGGAACAAAAGATGCTACGAAAATAAACAAATCAACATATCCCGTATATATATAGAAAGTACCACACACTGCTACTATACCAAAGAAAACTAGGACAAATATATCACCCAATCCTTTGTAAGCTAGTGGATACGGTCCACCAGTATAAGCCCAACTAAAGAACAATGAGACAATACCAATGAGAAGTATATACTAATCAGATATAGAGACTAGGTATAACCCAGCCAGGATAGTAATTACTATTGAAATACTAGAAGCCGACCACATAGCATGTACACTAATTCGGCCAGTAGAAACGCCACGAGTGGAGCCAAGGCGGTCATCGCCATCGGCACCTTTTTTGAAGTCGTATATCTCATTAATGAAATTAGTAATTATCTGAATCATAGATGCACAGAAAAGTATAACTATAGCCGCTAGCCAATCGAACTGACCTTTGGTATAAGCATAGGCAGAAGCAATTAGCACAGGAGATATGCTAGCAGGTAAGGTTTTTAGCCGCAGCGCAGCTACCCAATCTTTGATTTCCGGCATTATGAAAATAGTTAATAAGACAACTTACGAATTTAACTAATGTCTATATATTTATATAACTTTTGTGAAAAACGTGTTGTAAGCTATGTCAATCTGAGTGTAACGAAGATTCTATCTTATCATAGTTTAAAGAAATCCGTATATTGGAGAAGTCAAATACTGACAATAGTATAAATAACAACAATGAAAACAATCCTAAAAATAATAATTGCTACCCTCGTATTCCTAAATTCAATACTCCTTTTTGGGACAATTCAAACATCGGAGAAATTGATTATTGGAATAGATACTTTTAAAATAGACCAGTTTCCTTTTGAACCTTTCTTAGAAAGAGATAGGACTATATTGCCTAGTTTAGAAAAGAAAAATGAAGATGGAACTTCTGAAATATGTATTTCCTCAGGTTGTTGGAGGGGGTACATAGGAACATGGACTATTATTAATGACTCTCTTTTTCTAAAGTCATTAGAACCTTCTTGTGGTTTAGAAAAGTATGAAGGAAATCCCTATGCATTAGAAAAAATATTTAATGATAAAGTAACACCAAATGGAATCTTTGCTTATTGGGTTAATGATACTTTTGATACGAGATGTTATAGAAGTCCTTGTGATGAACCATGGGAATCAATTGATATTTCAAATGGGGAGATTAATAAAATCTCAGCTAGTGAATTTATTAAGAAGATTGACTCACTTGGTTTTTTTAAGTATACTGATGATGAGGAGATAGAAGCCTTGAAAAAAAGTCACTTAGTAAGTTTCAATCGAGCTGGATCATGGGGGACGATATGGGATGATGATACAAATTTATCACTTGACTTCCGTTATTACTTTTGTGATGGAGAATATGTATTTGAAATAGGAGGGTTTGTAGGAATGCTGGAAGAGTTGAAACCAACATTCGAAAAAATAGGTTTTAAATTTACAATAGACAACCATTTTGAAGAGTATAATCTCGAGACAAATTCTATAAACCATAATATAACAATAAATGGAACCGATTATATTATATTTAAAAACTACAAAGGTTATGGTTGGGGAGAAGCCGTACAAAGGTTTGCTGAAATAGTGAATACTGAACTCGATAAACAAGGTATTAAGGAAAATATCTATCTAATTAATGGTGGAAATGATGGAGCACTCATTTTTTTAGATGATGAACTATATAATTACTTCTACGAAGTGTTTACCGACCCATATTGGAAACCTCTTGAAGTTAGTGAGTGGGTAAAAGTGATGGAATTAGAACAAATGGATTTAGATTAATACAATAGTAGCAAAGTAGATGCCCCAAAGAAGTATATACTAGAAATCATAACCACAAAAAAAAGCCGACAAAAGCCGGCTTCTAAAAAATTTCTTTTTTCTTAAACTTACTTTACTTCTTTGTGTAAAGTATGTCTACCTAAGAACGGATTATACTTTTTGATTTCCATTCTGTCAGGTGTGTTTTGCTTGTTTTTCATAGTAGAATATCTAGAAGCTGGTTTGCCTTCGCCTTTCGCTTCCGTACATTCTAATATAACTTTAATTCTATGACCTTTCTTTGCCATGTTAAACTCCAGATATTATTTT
This sequence comes from bacterium, assembly GCA_030426865.1. Taxonomy (GTDB): domain Bacteria; phylum Bacteroidota; class Ignavibacteria; order Kapaibacteriales; family UBA2268; genus PGYR01. Next base: position 2,509 of record JAUHXN010000230.1, read on the forward strand.
TTAATTTGACTGCAAAATTAAGAAGACTTTTCCACAATACAAAGTAAAATAATTAGTCAGACGCTTTTTATAGAAGAAAAAATGTATTATATTACATCCAAATATTGTCAATAATCAGAAGGTGGCCTTTGTTCGATTCTTACATAGTATTGATAGCAGCAAGTTTAATCATTGTTTTATCTTATTTTTTCGACGTCGCATCCAAAAAATTCAAAATACCTTCAGTATTGTTCCTAATTACTACGGGACTAATATTGAAGTATGCTGGTGAATATTACGGATTTACTTTCCAAGATGAGTTTTTTAGTATTCTAGAATTACTTGGTATAGTAGGACTAATAATGATTGTCCTCGAAGCTGCTGTTGACCTTAAGATTTCCAAGAAAAAGATTCCTATTATTAGGCAATCTTTTGCGCTCGCCTTGTTTATCCTTATAGCTACTTCCTTTAGCATTGCCGGAATTATATACTACATACTTGACAATGAACCTTTTTTCCATTGCCTGGTATATGCTATACCGCTTAGTGTAGTTAGTAGTGCAGTGCTTATACCTTCGGTACATACGCTCACTAAAAGCAAAAAAGAATTTCTAATATACGAATCAACTTTTTCCGATATAATCGGTATCTTGTTTTTCAACTTTGTTGTTATACAAGAGGGAAGCATACTCTCTTTATCTGGTATTACGATGATAGTGGCTACTGTGCTTTTCTCAATCATCGTTAGTTATGTGCTAGTATTCGTATTTAGCAAGATCAAAACGCACATAAAACTATTCCTTATGATTGCTGTACTAGCATTGCTATATGCACTTGGTAAACAATTGCACTTGTCGTCTCTACTGATGATATTTATCTTTGGTATAGTGATGAATAATGCTAAAATATTCTATAGATCTAAACTTGCGAATCATATTAATTTCGATAACGTTAAGTCAATAGGTAGTGAATTTAGAATAGTAACAGCCGAGACAGCTTTCGTAATTCGTACTTTCTTTTTCATAACGTTTGGTATGAGTATAGATCTAGCGTTGCTCGCTGACCCAAGAGTATTAGTAATCGGATTTATTATTTTAGTAATTTTGTATTTAGTCCGCTATGTGAACTTCAAAGTATTTTTGAAAACAAATGTTTTCCCTGAGATATTCCTAGCTCCTAGAGGTTTGATTACAATCTTACTATTCTTCTCTATACCTACTGCTTATAAGATTGTAGGTCTTAGCGAGGGTATTTTGTTCTTCGTTATATTAGGAACAAGTATAATTATGATGATGGCGATTATGTCATCCAAAGATTCTGAGATGGAATCAACTACCTTCTTCGATGTTGGTTTAGGACAAGCTTCTGACTATGAGATAGAGTATGAGACTTATTCGGAGTTCGACGACTTACTAGATGATGTATCTGGAATAAATAAAAAAGCATTAGAAAATAAAGATAACACAAATGATAAGAAAGGAGATAGTAAATGATAAAAAGTATCATTTCGCTGACGATAGGGATATTTGCTATGAGTAGCATATCACTATTATCGGCAGATAAAGTTTTCCCGTATGACTATGATGTCAATACATTGGAAAATGGACTAAGGATAATAACAGTACCTATGCCTTCTAATGGGATAGTATCGTACTATACATTAGTACAAACAGGAGCTAGAGACGAATATGAAGTTGGTAAAACTGGCTTTGCTCACTTTTTTGAACACATGATGTTCCGTGGCACAAAAAAATACCCTGGTAGCGTTTATGATAGTTTGATTATTTCAATTGGGGCTAATGGCAATGCTTACACTACTGATGACTATACTGCTTATCATCTGGATTTGGCAAAAGAAGATTTAGATTTAGTTATGGAGCTAGAAAGCGATAGATTTCAAAATCTAAGCTACCCCGAACCGGATTTCAAAACAGAAGCTGGTGCCGTATATGGAGAATACAGAAAGAACAGTACTAACCCGACTAATGTAGTTTGGGAAAAGATAAAGTTCAATGCATTTGACAAACATACTTACAAACATACAACTATTGGGTTCGAAGCAGATATAAAGGCAATGCCTACTCTATATGAGTATAGCAAGGAATTCCACAGTAGATACTACAGACCTGAAAACTGTATATTACTAGTTGCAGGTGATATTACTACTAAGGAAATTCTTACTAAAGCGAAGAAGTATTACGCTCCTTGGAAAAAAGGGTATGTAACTCCTAAGATAGAAACTGAGCCGGCACAAACAGCACCTAGGGCAGCAAAAGTAATTTATGATGGTAAAACAACGCCTATACTTGGTATTGGCTACAAAGCCGATGCTTTTGACCCGAAAAGTAAAGCTTCTGTCGCTCGTGAACTCATTGGCGATTTGGCTTTCGGTTCTAATAGTGAGCTTTACAAAAAATTATATCTAAAAGAACA